>JAISNX010000092.1 GCA_031276015.1 Azoarcus sp. | reverse complement strand
ATGGAAGCCAGCCGGAAGTTGCAGGATGTCATCGCCGTGGCGAGTGCGCTCGACGGGATGCTGCGCGCGCCCGATCTGCGAGAGGTGCGGCGAATGTTCAGTCAATGGATCAAGGCATTGTTGCTCCGGCGCGCCACAACTTCTATGATCGAAGAAATCGGAACCATCAAGAACGTTTTCGAGGAGATGGAAATGCTGACCCAACACAAGGAAACCTGGTTCGACGACGCCATCGAGAAAGGTTTTTTGCAGGGGCGTGAGACGGGACTGAAGGAAGGCTTGGAACAAGGCCTGGAACAAGGTCTGGAAAAAGGCTTGGAACAAGGTCGGGAAGAAGCTTTGGTATCCGTGGCCCGGAATATGCTGAAGCGCGGCATGTCTGTCGAGGACATCGTGGAAACCACCGGGCTTCAGCCGCAGGTGATTCAGTCCCTGATGCACTGAAACTCCCTCCGGATACAGGCGTGCTGCACAGGCGATGCGGCAGCGGGTTGCATCGCAAGGGACTGGCGGTGCCAAGTGTCCCGATTCAGATTCATTGCGTGAGTATCGCTGGATACTGAATCTGAAATGACGATAAACGTGATCGGCGTTTTCCCGACGATATTCTTACTACCAGCATGGTCATTCGGCGCTAAACTTCCGCCGCTTTTCGTTCCGCTCGGATAACCGCCATGCTGCTTGCGCTCGTCGCCATTTATCTGGTCGTCTCCATCGGTATCGGACTGGTCGCCGCCAAGGAGGTGCACAGTGCCCGTGACTACATCACCGCTGGTCGCCATCTGCCCATGTCCGTCGTCTTGGCGATGGTGTTCGCTACCTGGTTCGGCGCGGAAACGGTGCTCGGCAACGCGGGCGCTTTTCTCCGGGACGGCCTGGGCGGGCTGATTTCCGATCCGCTCGGGGCAGGAGTGTGCCTGATGTTGTTCGGGCTGCTCTTCGCCCGTCCGCTCTACCGGATGAATCTCCTCACGCTCGGGGATTTTTTCCGCCGCCGCTACAACCGGGGCATCGAACTGGTGCTTTCGGTCTGCATCGTCGTCTCTTACCTCGGATGGGTCGCGGCGCAGATCACGGCCCTGGGGCTGGTGTTCAACATGCTTTCGGATGAAGCCATCCCGCAGGGATGGGGCATGGTGCTCGGCGCGGGCGTGGTGCTGCTCTACACGCTGCTCGGCGGGATGTGGTCGGTGGCGGTGACGACCTTCGTCCAGATGATCGTGATCGTGGCCGGGCTGCTGTATGTGACCTGGATCGCCAACGATATGGCGAACGGCGTCTCCACGGTCATCGCCCACGCGGTGGACGCCAACAAGTTCGACCTCGGCACCGGCACGTCCTGGCGCGATACGCTGACCTGGGTAGCGGCGTTCTTCACCATGGCGCTCGGCTCCATCCCGCAGCAGGACGTGTTCCAGCGGGTCAACTCCTCCGGCAACGAACGCATCGCCGTATGGGGGACGACGCTGGGCGGTTTCGTCTACATCCTGTTCGCCCTGGTGCCGATCTACCTTGCCTACACGGCGCTGGTGATCGACCCCGACATGGTGACGCTTCTCGCCAACGCGGGCGAGGGCGAGCCTTCCCAGCGCATTCTGCCGACGCTGGTGATGAAGCACATGTCCATCGTCACGCAGGTGATCTTTTTCGGCGCGCTGCTTTCGGTCATCATGAGTACGGCTTCGGGCACGCTGCTCGCGCCTTCGGTGACGTTTTCCGAGAATGTGGTGAAAAGCTTCTTTCCGCAAATGGACGACAGACAGCTTCTGTGGGTGTCGCGCGCTACGGTGGTGGTGTTTACGCTGCTCGTCACCTGGTATGCACTCACTTCCGATGCCACCATTCACGAGATGGTCGTGCGCGCTTACCGCATCACGCTGGCCGGGGCGTTCGTGCCGCTGGTGGCGGGGGTTTTCTGGAAACGCGCCAACGAACTCGGCGGCGCGCTCGCGGTCTCTTTCGGGCTGATGACCTGGGTCGTGGGCGAGATCCTGATCCACATCGAAGCCATTTCCGACCTCATCGAACCGCAGGTTTATGGCCTGTTCGCCAGCGCGATCGGCATGCTGCTCGGTGTCGCGCTGGGTGGCCGCGCCGCCCAAACGCCCGGTGGTTCCCCCGCCAGTGCATGAATCCGACAAGGTGACGATCCGCCAATGAACACACCGCGCCCGCTCGAACTCGTCTGCCCCGCCGGGGGGCTGCCCGCCCTGAAAGCCGCCGTCGACAACGGCGCGGACTGCGTCTATTTCGGCTTCAAGGACGCGACCAACGCCCGCAACTTCACGGGGCTGAACTTCGACCTTCCCCAGATCCGCGAGGGCATCGCCCATGCCCATGAGCATGGCTGCAAGGTGCTGCTCGCGCTCAACACCTACCCGCTCGCCAGCAATCAGGCGGACTGGAACGCCGCCGTGGATCGCGCCGCCGAGCTTGGCGTCGACGCCGTCATCATGGCCGACCCCGGCCTGATGGCCTATGCCGTCCGCGTCCACCCCGAACTGCGGCTCCACCTGTCGGTGCAAGGCTCGGCGACCAGCCACGAAGCCATCGACTTCTACCGCGAACGCTTCGGCATCCAGCGCGTGGTGTTGCCGCGCGTGCTCTCGCTGGCGCAGGTCAGGCAGCTTGCGGCCAATACCCCCGTGGAAATCGAAGTATTCGGCTTCGGCGGACTGTGCGTGATGGTCGAAGGGCGCTGTGCGCTCTCGGCCTACGCCACCGGCAAATCGCCGAACTGCAACGGAGCCTGTTCGCCGGATGCCTACGTGCGATGGGAGCAGACGCCGCGAGGCATGGAAACCCGCCTGAACGGCATCCTCATCGACCGCTACGCGGATGGCGAACGCGCGGGCTACCCGACCCTGTGCAAGGGCCGCTTCACCGTCAACGACGAAACCTATTACGCCATCGAAGAACCCGCCAGCCTCAATACGCTGGAACTGCTCCCCGAGCTTCTCCGCGCGGGCGTGACGGCCATCAAGATCGAAGGGCGGCAGCGCAACCCGGCCTACGTCGCCCAGGTCACGCGGGTATGGCGGGCCGCCCTGGATGCCCTTGCGCACGACGGCGAACACTTTGCCGTGCAGGATGCCTGGATGGCCGAACTCAACAAGATTTCCGAAGGCCAGAGCCACACCCTGGGCGCATACTACCGCCCATGGAAATAGAAGCCAGCCAGGCAATGAAACTCTCCCTTGGCCCCTTGCTTTACTACTGGCCGCGCCAGCGCGTGCTGGACTTCTACGCGGATGCCGCCGCCTGTGAAGCCATCGACATCATCTACCTTGGCGAAACCGTCTGTTCGCGCCGCCACGAACTGCGGCCCGACGACTGGCTCGCGCTCGCTGCCGAACTGGCCGGGTCGGGCAAGGAAGTGGTGCTCTCCACCCAGGCGCTGATCGAATCGGAATCCGACCTCAAAACCCTGCGCCGCCTTATCGACGCGGAAAACCTCCGCATCGAAGCCAACGACATGGGCGCGGTCAGGCTGCTGGTCGAAGCGGGTCGCCGGGGCTGGATCGCCGGGCCGACGCTCAACATCTTCAACCCCGCCACGCTCGCCCTTCTCGTCGACGAGGGGGCCAGCCGTTGGGTCGTCCCGCCCGAAATAGCCGGGGAGAACGTCGCCGGGCTGCGCGCGGGCATGTCCGCCCCCATCGAAACCGAAATCTTCGCCCATGGCCGCCTGCCGCTGGCCTACTCCGCGCGCTGCTTCACCGCCCGGCATTACAACCTGCAAAAAGACGCCTGCGAATTCCGCTGCCTGAGCGACAGCGACGGCATCCTGCTGCGCACGCGCGAGGGCGAAGCCTTCCTCACGCTCAACGGCATCCAGACCCAATCGGCCAAAGTCCACAACCTGCTCGCCGACCTGCCGGAGATTGCCGATCACGCCGAAATCCTGCGCATCAGCCCGCAGGGCGAACATACCTTTGAAATAGCGGCCCTGTTCCGCGCCGCGCTGGATGCGCGCCTGAGCGCGGAAGCCGCCTTCGACGCCTGCCGGGCGCTGATGCCGGAAGCGCCCTGTAACGGCTTCTGGCATGGCCGGGCGGGGTTTGAACACGTACAGGCCGGAGCCGCCCCGGTGCCTGCCGTGCCCGCGCCCGTGCCCGCCGCTTCCGCGCCCGACCCCGTTCCATCTTCCGCGCCCGCGCTGGCCATTCCGTGCCTGCTTCGCCTGCTGCCCGCCAGCGTGCGTGGCCACATCGCGCAAAAACTGCGGGATGCGCGCCTTCCCGCCTTCACCGTGCCCGAACCGCTTGCCCGGCTCAATGCAAAACTGCCCCAACTTCCCGCCACGCTGGCCCTGACCACCGCGCTCAACCTCGCGCCGGAAGCCCTGTTGCCGCGCGCCGCCCTTTTGCCACTTACCGACCGCCGCCTGTGCGTGCGCGTGCTCGATGCCGGATTCAGCCTGGACTTCACCCTCGGCGCGGATGGGCGCTTCCGGCCCTGTCATGCGGGCGCGCCCGCCGACCTGACGATTTCCGCAACGCTGCGCGATTTCATTGTCCTTGCCCTGTGCGAAGAGGACGCCGATACCCTCTTTTTTGGTCGCCGCCTGCACATAGAAGGCGACACACGGCTCGGCGTGCTGGTCAAGAACACGCTCAACACCGTCGACTGGAACCGCATCTTCGCGGAAGTTTCGGGGTGACGCCGGGTGTCGGGGAGCAAGATTTTTCGCTCGCACTGACGAAGGTTTTGGGCATCGCGACAAAGGCTGTGGGGCATTGCGATGCCCGTCATACTCGTCATTGCGAGGAGCGTAGCGACGTGGCAATCCATGCAGCGGAGCCATCACCCGAAGCGTTGGAGCAGGCGGAACCGCCGTGTGGATTGCCACGGGCCTGCGGCCCTCGCAATGACGAGGCTAAGGTTTCCCCCACAATTCCAAAGTAATTTTCAGTAAAAGGTTGATAGGCTATTGTCAAGCTGTGTTAGAGCAGTTCAATTTAATGTAGCGCATATCCATCATGCCTGAACCAGCCAGATATATCGGATAGGGAGATGGCGCTGAAAGCCTGGGCGATAGCCTGATCAAGAAGCGCTTTCGC
>JAISNX010000059.1 GCA_031276015.1 Azoarcus sp. | reverse complement strand
GGGTGAGCGTGAGTGCGATCACCCGGTTGCTGGCCTTGTACCGGGAGACGGGGAGCTATGAACCGCGGCCCAACCCGAACGGGAGAAAACCGGCACTGTCGGCAGAACAGCTGGAAGGGATCAGGCGAAAGATTGACGAGCAGCCGGACATTACCCTGCGGGAACTCATCGAAGCGTTCTCCCTGCCGGTCAGCGCCCAAGCGTTATGCAATACGATCAACAAGAAACTGGGATTGTGCCGAAAAAAAAACGCTACACGCAGCGCATCAATGCACAATAATTATTGTCGCGTGTGTGGTTACAAATTGACTGATCCCTCTTGGGGGATTGATGGCAATTCTCCGACATGGGAGATATGCCCATGCTGCGGTACTGAGTTTGGATATGAAGATTGTACGCTAATGAGCGTGCGGAAAAGGCGAGAAGAATGGATATTAAAGGGGAAAAAGTGGTTCGATATACAAAAAATGCCCATAAATTGGGATTGTAATATTCAACTTGATAACATACCAAAGCCGTTTCTATGAATCCTGGAAAAACTTGTGTAGAGTGCGTGCCTGCCTCAACGAAATAGGCTCAATCAGCCTGAGCGAGCGCAACAGCTACCCGGACACTTGATCAGGCAAGGCAAAGGCAGTCACGAGTCCTGGGAAAACCCGATCAATGACGATCGTTTCCCGGTAGCCATCACAATCAGCACCCGGCACAACGCCAACGAAATTTCGAAACAAGCGGATATTTCCGTACGCATATAGAATTGTTCGCTTTTTTGTCGGGTCTGGCGGACGCCTCAGGCGAACTGTTGCAACGCAATGTTCAATTTGCCTTAGCGTCGTGTCATTCGCCAATTCGGACTCCCGCCTCATTCCCTCCTGCCCCGAGAAATAAAGCGCACCACGGCCCAAACATGTTTTTCCCCGCATGCCAGATCCTCTAAGCTTCAAGCGGAGGCTTGCTTCCATCTACCGCCTGTTTTGCGTATCTTCATGATTTCAGGTCTTTCTCCCTCCATCGCCAGCACCATCCCTCCAGCTTCGATCCATGCGAATGCCTGGCGGGCCGATGCGTCCAGCGAGCAGATGGAACGGAAAACCGGCGAGACTGGCGAGCGCACGGGCAACCGCCGTTTCGCCGAACTGAGTAGCGCCGACCAGCGCCGGGTCGAGGAATTGAAAACCACCGACCGTGCCGTGCGCGCCCACGAAGCCGCACACATGGCCGCGGGCGGCGGCCTCATCACCTCGGGTGCCAGTTACAGCTATGAAACCGGCCCGGATGGTCAACGCTACGCAGTCGCGGGCGAAGTCGGCATCGACACGTCGAAGGGCCGCACGCCGGAAGAAACCCTCATCCGTGCCGAACGAATCCGCGCCGCCGCGCTCGCACCCGCCGATCCTTCCGCGCAGGATCGCGCCGTTGCCGCTGCGGCGGTGCAAATGGCCGCCGAGGCCCGCACCGAGATCGCCCGCGCTCGCATGGAAGAAAGCAAGACAAGCGTACCGGGAGAAACCGGCGCGGAAGCAACGCCCCGCACCCCGGCGTCCGGCGACGAGAGCAGCGGACGTGCCGCCTCCTTCGGCCAGGCCATCGAACGCAGCCTGAATCCCGCCGCCGGGCGCGCGGTCGATATTTATGCTTGAAGCGCCCTGCCCCGCTTTCCGGGCCAACCGCCATCGCGACCGTGTCATGAATAAGCAATAAACCCGAACCGTGGCGAAGGCCCGTGTCCCGATCCGGTATAATCCGCCTCCATCCCGCCCGCCGCCATTCAGGCAACGGGCATTCCGCATCCTGAGGTTTCTTCGTGTCCCTGGCCATACTTGGTCTTTCCGGCGCGGTCAGCCATGACCCGTCCGCCGCCCTCTACATCGACGGCAAACTCGTTGCCGCTGCCGAAGAAGAACGCTTCGTGCGCGACAAGCACGCCAAGAACCGCATGCCCTACGAAGCGGCGAAATTCTGTCTCGCCCAAGCGGGCATCCAGCCCGCCGATGTCGATACCGTCACCATCCCCTTCGCGCCGGTCAGCCTTTTCGGCCCCGCGCGTTGGCACTACGCCCGCCGCTACGCCTATGCGCCCGACCGGGCGCTGGACGCCATCCTGAACGGCAACCGACGCTTTCGCCGCTACAAAAAGCGCATCGAATGGTGTCTCATCCAGTTGGGTTTCGACCTGAAAAAAGTCAGGATAGAGCCGGTCGAGCACCACCTCGCGCATGCCGCCAGTGCCTACCTGTGTGCCGGTTTCACCGAAAAAACCGCCATCCTCGGCATCGACGGCAAGGGCGAATACGCCACCACCTTTTTCGGATGGGGCGAAAACGGAAAAATCCACAAGATCAAGGAATTCCATGACCCGGAATCCCTGGGCGGCCTCTACGGCGCGCTCACCGAATACCTGGGTTTCGACATGCTCGACGGCGAATTCAAAGTCATGGGCATGGCCCCGTATGGCGACGCCAGTCGGCACGACTTCTCGCGCCTGGCGAAATTCGAGAACGGCGAACTCACCGTCAACACCGATTACGCCAACGTAATCGGCCTCAAACGCTACAAGGAAAAAGGCAAGGGCTATTACTTCTCGCCCAGGCTCGTGGAATGGCTCGGCCCCCGGCGCGAGGGCGACATGGCCGACGAACCCTACATCCACTACGCCGCCAGTATCCAGGCGCTATTTGAAAAACTCTCGCTGGAGATGATCGACCACTACCTTGGCGACATCCTCCGCGAAACGGGAAAGATCGCCTTCGCGGGCGGCTGTGCCCTGAATGTGAAGCTCAACCAGAAAATCATCGCCCATCCGGACGTGAAAGAACTCTTCGTCCAGCCCGCCGCCTCCGACGCGGGCACGGCGGTCGGCGCGGCGGCATTCGTTTCGCAACAGCGCGGCGTGCCGGTGGAAAAAATGGAACACGTCTATCTCGGCCCCGAATACACGAACGAAGACGTCATCGCCGCCATTGCCCGGCACGAAAAGCGGCACGGCATCGAACTGAACTGGCAAAGAATCGACGACGTGCCCGCGCGTGTCGCGGGAATCCTCGCGGAAGGCAACCCGGTCGCCTGGTTTCAGGGTCGCATGGAATTCGGCCCGCGCGCCTTGGGAAACCGCTCCATCCTCGGTTGCCCGAGCGTACCCGGCGTCGCCGACCGCATCAACGCGCAAATCAAATTCCGCGAGCGTTGGCGGCCTTTCTGCCCCTCGATGCTCGACACCGTCGGCCCCCAAATGTTCGGGACCGACCATCCCGCGCCCTTCATGACCTTCACCTTCGCGGTCAAGGACGAATGGAAAACCCGCGTACCGGAAGTCGTCCACGAGGACGGCACCTCCCGCGCCCAGGTACTGCGCCGCGAATTCAACCCGCGCTATTACGACCTGATGCTGGAACTGGAAAAACTCACGGGAAATGGCGTGGTGCTGAATACTTCGCTCAACCG
>JAISNX010000043.1 GCA_031276015.1 Azoarcus sp. | reverse complement strand
GGGATCGTTTTCGTCGATTTCCGCGCCGGGCAGGTAAACAACGATGATCCGTCGGCTGTCTGTCCTGGCCTTCAGTTGTGCCACGATGGACTGTTCCCAAGTTTGCCATGTCTGGGGGGGGATTCCGGCGGGGCCGATGCATGCGAGGAATACATCGGAATTCCGGATTTCCGCAGTCAGTTTGGCGAGAACTTCGGGCTGGCCGGGACGAATGTCCTCGCTGTCCAGAAAAATGTCGAGTCCCTGCCGCTTCAGAATCTTGGCAAGCCGTTTGACTTGCTCATGATCGGGACCTCTGTAGTTGATGAATACGCGCGCGTCACTGCCCATTACACAATCCCCCGACATTCCCGTATCCGGTATTTGTTCCGCCGCAAGCCGGGAGTATGTCACGAAACGGGTCTCGATGCGCCCATCGTCATGGAAGCATTCGGGGAGATTTCGATCAAGTTGTCGTCATTGCGAGCGAAACGCGGCAATCCACGAACCGGATGAATTGCCACGGCCCTTCGGGCCTCGCAATGACGATTGTCCAGCGTTCCCTCGATGTACCGCCTCTGCCAGAGCAAATCACACTCTCCAAACCGTGGCCGACAATACCGGGACAATCAATTGCCATTCAATGCGGATAAGATATTCTCTCCGTCCGCTACGCTCTCGCCATGACCCGCACGCATTCGCGCACCAGACCGGGGCCGCGATAGATCAACCCCGTCAACACCTGCACCAGTGTCGCGCCCGCGTCGAGCTTGGCGCGGGCTGCCTCGCCATCGAACACGCCGCCGGAGGCGATGACCGGCAATTCGCCCGCCAACGCCTGCACGAGCTGGCGCAGCACTGTCGTCGAAGCTTCCAGCAAGGGCGCGCCCGACAAACCGCCTTCCTGCCCGGCGTGGCGCAGGCCCGCCACCTTGTCCCGGGCAAGCGTGGTGTTGGTGGCGATCACGGCGTCGATGCGATGGCGGCGCAGGGCATCGGCAATCGCGGCAATGCCTTCGGTATCGAGATCGGGCGCGATCTTCAGCGCCAGCGGCACATAACGACCATGCTGGTCGGCAAGCCGCCGTTGCGCGTCCTTGAGCGAGCCGAGCAGGCCGTCGAGTTCGGCACCCCGCTGCAAGCTGCGCAGGTTCTTCGTATTGGGCGATGACACATTGACCGTCACATAGCTTGCCAGCGCATAAACCTTCCCGAACGCCGCGAGGTAATCGTCGACGGCGCGTTCGATGGGCGTATCGGCATTCTTGCCGATATTGATGCCGAGGATGCCCCGGTAGCGCGCGGCCTTTACATTGGCGATCAGCGCATCGACGCCGTGATTGTTGAACCCCATCCGGTTGATGATGGCACGCGCTTCCGGCAGCCGGAACAGGCGCGGGCGCGGATTGCCCGCTTGCGGGCGCGGCGTGACCGTGCCGATTTCGAGAAACCCGAAACCCAGGCGCGACAGCCCGTCGATGGCTTCGCCGTTCTTGTCCAGCCCGGCGGCGAGGCCGATGCGGTTGGGGAACATCAGCCCCATGGCCTCGGTCATCGGCGCGGGTTCGGGCCGCCCCGGCGGCAACAGGCATCCGGCGGCATGCAGGGCGGCGATGGCGCTTTCGTGGGCAGTTTCGGGGTCGAACGAAAACAGCAGGGGACGGGCGAGATCGTAGAGCATGGCGGCGATTGTAGCGGGTCGCGCCGCAGCCTTGGAAATGAAGGGCATTGGCGCTTTCGGAAACCCGCAAGCCCCGGAAATGGCATTCCCTTTAATTCGCCCGAAAATCGCCGATAAACAGACTATACGAGCCATATGGGGAGAACCTCATGGCCATGCTCGCGCATGCCTTGCCCTCGGTCGAAGCCTACACCGATTTTTTCCTGCAACAGCCCTTGCCGGTACTGCGCCGCACGATTGGCGAATTCGACCAACTGCGGCAGGACATCGACAGCGTTACCCACCAACGCATCGCCACCGCCGTGCTCGGCGATCCGCTGATGGCGATACGCCTGCTCGCGCATGTCGAAACCCACCGCAAACGTACCCAGAACCACGACATCGTTACCGTCAACAGTGCCCTGGTCATGATGGGGATCATTCCGTTCTTCAAAGCCTTCGGCAAGCTGCCCACGGTCGAAGACGCTCTCGCCCCCTATCCTCGCGCCCTGCTCGGCCTGCTCAAAATCATTGGGCGCGCATGCAAGGCTGCCCACTATGCCCGCGACTGGGCCGTCGTCCGGCGCGACCTCGATGTCAACGAAATCGTCATCGCCACCCTCCTGAGCGAAGCCGCCGAAATAATCAGCTGGATACACGCCCCCGCACTCACCCTGCGCGTCTACGACATGCAGCGCGCCGACCGCCAATTGCGCAGCGTGGTCGCGCAACGCGAAATCTTCGGCGTCACCGCCCGCGAACTCCAACTCGCCCTGATCCACGCCTGGCACCTGCCCGACTTGCTGGTACAACTGCTCGACGAATCCCAAGCCAGACACCCCAGGGTGCGCATGATTACCCTCGCCTCCGACTTCGCCCGCCACGTCGCGCTTGGCTGGGACAACTCCGCGCTGCCCGACGACATCGCCTGCCTGAGCACCCTGCTGCGCATTCCGCCAGAAGCCCTGCTGCGCCACATAGACGCCCCGGAAACTCTCTGGCCGAAACTGCTGCCCGCTGCCTACGCCGGGGCTTTCCCGGCGACGTTGCAATAGTGGCGTTCCCTATCCACGCCGTGCCGGAACGCAGGCCGACCACAAACTTGTCGAGAACTTTTGATTTGCCCGGTTCCGTAGCACGGGAACTGTCCGGTCGTCATAGTCGCCTCGAGGGGTGGCATGAGGCTCATATCAAACCGATCGTCATTGCGAGGCCCGAAGGGCCGTGGCAATCCACACGGCTTACTGGATTGCCACGGCCCTTCGGGCCTCGCAATGACGGCGGTTCTCCTTGGGCTTCAATTTGTCGATCTGCTCTATACGCCGTCAACAGGTTCCCCACAGCCTCCCATTCCCCGATAATCGCGGTTTCGCTCCGACGAACGCCGTTGCCGCATGCCTCCCACCCATATCGTTTTCGACCTCGACGGTACGCTGATCGACTCCGCCGCCGCGATTCTCGCCAGTTACCGCGCGGCCTTTGCCGCCTGCGGCCTTGCTCCGGTGCGGCGCATCGAGGCGAACATCGTGGGGCCGCCGATCAATGAAACCTTGCGCCTGCTGGTCGGCAGCGGCGATCCCGCGCTGATCGGGTGGCTTGCCGCGGCTTTCCGGCAAAGTTACGACGAAGGCGGGCTGCTGGAAACCGCCGCTTATCCCGGCATCGACGAATTGCTGGCGGCCCTGCGCGAAGAAGGGTGCGTTCTTCACATCGCCACCAACAAACGCATCCATCCCACCCGGCTGATTCTCGACCACCTCGGTTGGCGCGATTGCTTCGATGCGGTCTATGCGCTCGATCTGTTCACGCCGGGGCTGCCCGACAAGGCGGCGATGATTGGCCGTCTGCTCGCCGACCGCCGCATCGGCGCGGCGCAGGCTGTTTATGTGGGAGACCGCATGGAGGACGGCGTGGCCGCCGAGGCCAACGGCCTGCCTTTTATCGCCGCGGCCTGGGGCTACGGCGGGCCGCGCGCGGAGGCGATGGTCGCGCGCTGGCGCATGGCGGCGACACCTCGGGAATTGGGGCGGATGCTGCTGGACAGGAACAAGTAATGACCCGGCAGCTTGTGCTCATCGTTCCCGGCCTGCTCTGGCCTGCGCCGCAAACCCGCCACCCCGCGCAGGATGTGCCGCTCGCGGCGCTCTCCCGCCTGCTCGGGCGCGGGCGGCGGCGGATCGACCCCGCCGCGCCGCCGGAACATCTGCTGACGCGACTTTTCGGTATCGACGATGACGCACCGCCACTGGCCGCCCTGCGGCGCTTGGGCGAGGACAAGGGCGACGCGGCCATTTCCCCCTCCCGCCCCGGCACGCACTGGCTCTGCGCCGATCCGGTGAATTTGGCCCTGACGCGCGACTATCTGCTGGCGGGGGATTTCGTCGACGGCGAAATCGAGGCCGCCGAGGCCAATGCGCTGTGCGCCGCGCTCAACCAGGATATTCCCGGTCTCGGACAATTTTCCGCCGTCACGCCGACGCGCTGGTATTTGCGGATCGACCGCCCCCCCGCAGCGCGCTTTGCCTTGCTGCACGAGATCATTGGCCGCCCGATCCAGGATTTCCTGCCCGAAGGCGACGAGGCCGATGCCCGCTTCTGGCGGCACACCTTGAACGAAATCCAGATCCTGCTCCACAACCATCCCGTGAACAGGGCACGCGAAGCCGCCGGGCGGCGCACGATCAATAGTTTGTGGTTCTGGGGCGCGAGCGCGCACGCGGCACCCGATGCCGCGCCGAACGCACCATGCCCGGCGATACAGACGCTCGACCCCGTGGCGCGCGGGCTGGCGCGTGCCGCCGGGATCGAACCCGGTTCGCCGGATGTGGGCGCGGCGCTGGACGACAGTACGCTGGTCACGCTGGATGCGCTCGCCACGCCCGCACGCCGTCTCGACCTCGATGCCTGGCGGGCGGCGCTCGCCGCGCTGGAGGACGACTGGTTCGCGCCCATCGCCACGGCGTTCGATGCCGGAACGCTGCACCGGCTCGAACTGCACGTCCCCGGCGACCGTTTCGGTTTTTCCCTCGTGCTCGGTGCCCGTTCGCGCTGGTGTTTCTGGCGCAAACCTTTGCCCCTGGACGATCTGCATGCCCTGAATGCCTCTTACCGTTCCGCAGCACAAATACAATGAGCATTATCCGTCCCCGCGAGATTCCGTCGCGCGCCTTCTCCGTTCTCACTGCCGCGGGCGTTCCGCCCCTGCTTGCCCGCCTTTTTGCCGCGCGCGGTGTTTCCGGGCCTTCCGACCTCGATCTTTCGCTGAAAGCACTGTTGCCCCCGTCGGCGCTCACCGGCGCGGACGAAGCCGCGCAATTGCTGGCCGATGCGATCGAAAGCGGCGCGCGCATGGCGATCGTGGCCGATTACGATTGCGATGGGGCTACCGCCTGTGCGGTCGGCGTGCGGGCGCTACGTGCTTTCGGGGCCGATGTGCATTATCTGGTGCCCGACCGCATCACCCTAGGCTATGGCCTGACGCCGCCGATGGTGGAACTCGCGGCCCGGCTTTCGCCCGAGGTGCTCATCACCGTCGACAACGGCATCGCCAGCCTTGAAGGGGTTGCGGCGGCGCGCGCGCTCGGGATGAGCACGGTTATCACCGACCACCATTTGCCCGGCGCGACGCTGCCCGAGGCGGATGTGATCGTCAATCCCAATCAGCCCGGCTGCGGTTTTCCGAGCAAGGCATTGGCCGGTGTGGGCGTGATGTTCTACGTGATGCTGGCGCTGCGGACCGAACTGCGCGAGCGCGGCGCGTTCGCCGCCGGGCGCGAACCCAATCTCGCCGACCTGCTCGATCTCGTCGCCCTCGGCACCGTGGCCGATGTGGTCAGGCTCGACCACAACAACCGCATCCTCGTCGCGCAGGGTTTGCAGCGCATGCGCGCCAACCGCATGCAGCCCGGCATCCGTGCCCTGTTCGCGGTGGCCCGGCGCGACGCCGCGCGGGCGAATACTTTCGATCTCGGTTTTGCCCTCGGCCCCCGGCTGAACGCCGCCGGACGGCTTGCGGACATGCGTCTGGGCATCGAATGCCTCGTCACCGACGACGAAGATCGCGCCCTCGCCCTCGCGCGCGAACTCGACCAGATCAATGGCGAGCGGCGGGAAATCGAGGCCGACATGCAGGAAACCGCACGCCAGTATCTCGAAAAATTCGACACCAACGAACGCGCCGGTATCACTTTGTTCGAGCCGGACTGGCATCCCGGCGTGGTGGGACTCGTCGCGGGCCGTGTCCGCGAAAAGCTGCACCGCCCCACGATTGCTTTTGCCCCCGGCCAGGACGGCGAACTGAAAGGCTCCGGGCGCTCGATTCCCGGCCTGCATCTGCGCGATGCGCTCGAACTCGTCGCCCGACGCGCGCCCGGTCTCGTGCTGCGTTTCGGCGGGCACGCCATGGCTGCCGGTCTCAGCATCCGCGAAGAAAAGCTGCCGGATTTCCGCACCGCTTTCGAGGAAACCGCCGCCAGCCTGCTCGACCCCGCCGACCTGCAACGGCGCATCGACACCGACGGCGCGCTGGAGAGCGCCGACCTCACGCTTGAGGCGGCCCGTTTGCTGGAGCGCGAAGTCTGGGGGCAGGGTTTCCCCGCGCCGGTGTTCGACAATGTTTTCCGCGTGGAGCGGCAGCGCATCCTCAAGGACAAGCACCTCAAGCTCGAACTCTCGCTTGGCGGCGCACGGTTCGATGCGATCCGCTTCGACCGCGCCGAACACGCGCCCGACACGATCCGCGCGGCCTACCGGCTGGACATCAATGAATTCAGAGGGTTATCGAACGTGCAATTGATGCTGGAGCATCTCGAAACGGCCTAGAGCAGATCAACAAATTGAAGCCCAAAGAAAACCGCCGTCATTGCGAGGCCCTTCGGGCCTCGCAATGACGATCGGTTTGATATGGGCCTCATGAAGTTGATTTGCCCTAATCGCTGCGCTTATCCGGGGAAATGTTTCCGGTAGATTCTTTCTTCACGCTTTTCCATCATCCGGATGGAAATGATGTGCCTTGCCGCTTTCCGCATGCCCGGCGAAACGCATGGCGAGTGCGCCCGGCAAGGCCAGCACCCCGAGTACCAGCACCAGCGTCGGCCCGAAGGGTTGGTCGTGGATCAGGGCGAGTACAAAGGCCACCACATACGCGAAAAACGCCAGCACGGGCGCGACGGCGAGCGCGGCCCGCCAGCCGGGTGCCAGTGCGAAGGCCAGCCAGGGCGGGATGAACACCAGCGCGAAAGCGCCCATCACGCCCAGGCTCATCACCGCCAGCGCGAGCGAAGCCGCCGCCAGCAGGTCGAAACCCATGCCCACCCGCCACACAGGCAACCTTTGGGCATGGCAATGCACGGGGCACAGACTGGCGAGCAGGAGAAGCCGCCCCGTCCGCCACAGGAACAAGGTGCCCACGATCAGCGCCAGCGCCGCGCCGCAGAGCATTTCCACCCCGGCGAAATAAAGCTGCCCCTCGAACAGCGCCGCGCCCAGGCGTTCCACGCCGGGCAGGTTGGCGGTCAGGAGCAGGCTGAGACTCCAGCCGAGAATGAAAAGCAGCGGAAAAAGCCCCGCCGGGGGCAGACGTTTTTCCAGCCGGTGTTTTGCGCCCGCTACGGCAAGGCCAAGGGCCAGGCCGCCCGCGATGTGGGGCAGGCCCAGGGCCATCGCCCCCAAGGCACCCGCCGCGCCGACCTGGCCGTAGGCGAGCGCGGCCCAGTATTCCTGACGCAGCCGCAGATAGAGGCCGAGGAGCGGGAGCAGCAAGGCCAGTAGCGCGCCGGTCAGGCCGGGCCGCCAGAACAGTAGCAGTTGCGACAGGAAGTCAGTCATCGCACGACTCCACGCGCAGCAGGCGGTCGCAGCAGGCCCGCGCCAGTTCCGCATCGTGGCTCACCAGCACGATGCCTGCCCCCTGCCCAGCCCGCGCGCGCAAAACGGCGGGCAGTCCGGCGAGCATGGCTTTGTCCAGGTGGTTGCCGGGTTCATCCAGCAGCAGGAGATCGGCAGGCGCTTGCAGGATCGACCACAGGGACAAATATTGCCGCTGCCCGCCGGAGAGTTTGTCCAGCCGACGACGCAGGCAGGCGGTCAGGGGTTCCGGCAGGCCCTGCGGGCTGGCTCCGGTGAGCGCCAGCAGTTCCGCGCCGGAAAGCGGTACGCCCGCCACGGGCAGCGGATGCTGCGCCTGGAATCCGATGCGCAGAGAGGGCGCAAGGCGGACGCCGCCGGAAAAAACCCGCGCCCCGCCTCCGGCCAGCATCGCCAGCAGCGTGCTTTTCCCCGCGCCGTTCGGCCCCGCCAGCGCGAGGATTTCCCCGCGCGCCAGCGTGAAGCTGACCGGCCTGTGTGCAGGTCGCCGCCAGCCGACGCTCAGTTGCTCCGCCTGCAACAGATTCATCACTCCCCGATTCCCGCCTTCAGCCGCGCCAGCGTGTCGTCGAAAAGGCTGAACAGGTCTTTGGCTTCCGGGGTGCCTCCCACGGTGTAGGGCAGCATCACCAGGGGGATGCCCGTCCGCGCGGACACCCATCGCCCGGCGCTTTCGCCCTGATAGGCGGCGCGCAGGATGGCGGCGGCGGGCGCATTCTGCTGGCTCGCCACGATGCGGGCCAGATGCGCGGCACCCGGCTCGATGCCGGGTTTCGGCTCCAGTTCGCCCCGGTTCTCCAGACCGAGCCAGTGGGCAAGGTAGCCGAAGGATCGATGCGCCTGCAAGAAAGGCATGCCCTTGAGGCGCGCGCCTTCCGCTTCCCATCGCGCGACGGCTTCCCGCCAGCGGGCGCGGAAGCTGTCGAGCCTGGCGCGGTAGCTTTCCGCCCCGGCAGGGTCGATCCGCGCCAGCCGTTCGGCCAGCGCCACGGCGACGGGCGGGATGTTGCGCGGATCGAGATGGAAATGCGGATCGCCCGCCGCGTGGACATCGCCCATGGCACGGTCGACCGTTTTCGGCACATCCCGCAACCGTACCAGCGAGGCGGCTTCCAGATAGCCGTCCTGCCCAGGCTGGATGCGGCGGTTGCCCGACTCCCGCAGCAGGACGGGCAGCCAGCCGATTTCCAGTTCGGCCCCGACGGCCACGAGGAGATCGGCAGTGCGGGCGCGCGCGATCAGCGAGGGCCGCGCCTCGATGTGGTGCGGGTCTTGCAAGGCACTGGTCGCGCTCACCACCTCCACCCGCTCGCCGCCGATCTCCCGCGCAAGCGCCGCCCACTCCGGCACCGTCGCCAGCACTTTCACCGCCGCCGACGCGGGCAGGGCGCACAGGCAAAGCAGAAACGCGATGATCCGTTTCATGGCGCATCCCCTTCAGAACTTGTGCGCGCCGTGGCTGCCCAGGCTCATCACATATTGCAGCGTCACCTGGTTGTCTCGCACGCCCGGCATCGCGCGGTCGCGCGACCATTGCAGGCGCAGGCGGGAGAATTCGCTCCAACTGTAATCGACCATCGCCGAGAGGCGGCGCGGCTGCCAGGAGACGATTTCGATTTCCGCCGGATTGTCGCCCAGGGATTGGTGCCCGCTCGACAGACGGTCGTAACGCAATCCGGCGCGCCAGCCGGGCACGAACTGGTAGACGCCCGCGATGTAGTAGCCGTGCTGGCGCGTGCGCCACGGGCCGTTGTTGTCCTCTACCGTCAGATGGCCGCTTTCCCGGCGGTGGAAATATTCGGCCTGCAATTTGAAATTGCGTTGGGCGGGGTTGCCGTCCGGTGCCCACTTGTAGACGAAATCGGCAATCCATACCCTGCTGCGCCCGGAAAACGCGCCGTGAACTTCCCCCAGTGTTTCCGACTCGAAATGACTTTCGCGCGCATCGGCGCGGGTTTGCAGCCACGAAAGCCCCGCCCGCCAACTGCCCGAGACGCCGATGTCACCGCCGGTATGGGCGAACAGGGTGACGCTGTTGAAGCCGTCGACGTTGCGCTCGTCGCCGGGGAAGTTCTGCCCCCGCCCGGCTTCCGCACCCAGTTCGACGAAGGTATCGAGCGGCGCGACCCACTTCGCCTGTACGCCGTCCTGCGTATAACCGTGCTCGCCGAACAGCGCCTTGTACATCAGGGGCTGCTCATAGAAATCCCACTCGTGCGCGTGCTGCCCGTTCAGATAGCCGATGCCGGAAAGAAAACGCCCCGCCTTGAGTCCCAGGCCATGGCCGAGCGCCGTCGTCTGGAACCAGGCTTCTTCCAGTTCCACCTCATCGTCGAGCAGGGCAAGCGTCGCCTGGCCGCGGAAATTCGGGTCGATATTGGCCGCGAGCACCAGTTCGGTGTGATCCAGCGCGAAACCGCGCTTGTTGTCGCTCTCTATTCCATCGTGGTGATGATCCGCCCCCACGAAGCCGCCGATATGGCGTTCCTCTACCTCCTTGCGGCTCTTGTAGGCTCCCTGGAGGATCAGCGAAACTTCCGGATTGAACGCCGTCGCCCCGCTCCGTGCGGCAGGGTCATCCACGGCCTGCGGCGCGGATGGCGCGGCCCGTGAAACCTGCGCGGGCGCGGCCTGTTCGTCGGCGGCACGCCTTTGCGCGGCGTCCAGCCTTTCTTCCAGCGCCTCGATGCGCGCCTCGTAGGCCGCCCGCATCTGCGCGACCTGTTCCCGCAGGGCGGCCAGTTCATCGGCCAACCCCGTCCCGCCCGGTTCTTCCGCCGCCGACGCGGGCCACGCCAAGGCGCAGGCCACGACAGCCGCCAGTATTCTGGATTGCATGAAATTGCTCCTGAAAAATGAATACGCCACGCGCGGGCAGGACGAACCTACCCGCGCATCTTCGCAACAAAATATTTCAGGAGATCAGGGGCGGCCCTTGCTGCCGGGGCTGAACCGGCTCGGCATCGCCGCGCGGGGCGGACGCAGGCCCCGCCGGGCGCTCGGAAAAAGAAGGCAGCGCAAGCGTGCGCTCCGCGCCGGACAAGGCCGACCCCATGCCGTGCATGGCAAGGCAGAACTCGCACACCGCGTCCCCGTCGTCGACCGCCACGGCCTGATGCTCCAGATGGTGGGCAAGCCAAAGCGCCTGCATCGCCAGCAGCAGGCAAGCCAGGAAAAGTCCGATGGAACGGCGGCGCAGGAACACGGAACGGGAAGCAGGGTGTGGGAAAGGCGCAGAGTATGCCACAACCGCGCGGGGTATTCTCCGCCACAACCGGCATAGGTATCTACACAGCCTGTTTCCTTTTCCCTCGTCATTGCGAGGGCCGCAGGCCCGTGGCAATCCATACGGCGGTTCCGCCTGCCCCAACGCTTCGGGCGATGGCTCCGCTGCATGGATTGCCACGTCGCTGCGCGCCTCGCAATGACGCTTGTCCAGTATCTCTCCAAGGCAACCGTGCGAACGCCATGCGTTGTGGCAAGACAGCGATGGATCGAAAAACGTCCCTATTCGTTTTCCGAGAACGCCGCCAGGCAGTCGGGGCAATAGCACCCGGCCTCGCCCGGCGCGGGTACGGGCAGCAAGGGCGGCAAGGCGGCGCACCAGCACTTTCCCGTATGCGCGCCGCACCGAAAGCGCGCGCCGCAGCGCGGGCAAGTTTTCGCCTCGCCTTCCGGTGACCCGCGCAACAGCGGTTCGTCCTCATTCCCCGTCATCCCCGCCTTCCTCCCTTTCCCCTGCGTCGCCACGACTTGAAACCCCCGCGGGCATACCCATATTCGAGCCAGAAGCCGGTTCGCCGGCCAGTCCGCTGACAAGACAAGGAGACCTGAACATGAACAGCCTGATACATCATCCCATCGACGATTTTTTCCGTGGCTTTTTCGTGCGCCCGGTCGACATCGGCAATTCCGGGGTTGCCGAAGCGCCGCAGGTGCGCGTCGATGTGAAGGAAAACGCCGACGGCTATGAAGTCCATGCCGAACTGCCCGGCATCCGGAAGGAGGACATCCACGTCCATATCGACGGCCCGGTGGTCTCGATCGGTGCCGAGCGCAAGGTGAACAAGGAACTCAAGGACGGCGAACGGGTTCTGCGCACCGAGCGTTACTATGGCAAAGTATCGCGCAGTTTCCAACTCGGCGAGGACATCGACGAGGCCAAGGCCAGCGCGAAATTCGTCGATGGCGTGCTCGAATTGAACCTGCCGAAGAAGGCCGAGTCGCAAGCCACCCGGCTCGTCATCGAATAAAATCGGCAAACCGCGTCCGGGCCTGCACAGCTTTCCCCGGCCCGGACGCACACCCCGGCACAACCCACTGGATGTTCCATGCCCGCCCCTTCCCCCGCCGCCCCCGCGCTCAAGGCCGAAATCCTGGCCGAAGCCCTGCCCTATATCCGCCGCTTCTACGATAAAACCATCGTCATCAAATATGGCGGCAACGCCATGACCGATCCGCACCTGAAGGATTGCTTTGCCCGCGACGTGGTGCTGTTGAAGCTCGTTGGCCTCAATCCGGTGGTCGTGCACGGCGGCGGGCCGCAGATCGAGAGTCTGCTCGCGCGGGTCGGCAAGAAGGGCGAATTCGTGCAGGGCATGCGGGTAACGGACGCCGAAACCATGGACGTGGTGGAAATGGTGCTCGGCGGCCAGGTCAACAAGGAGATCGTCAATCTCATCAACCAGCACGGCGGCAAGGCCATCGGCCTGACCGGCAAGGATGCAAGCTTCATCCGCGCCAGGAAGCTGCTGATCCAGAAGAAGGATGCGCCCTTGGGCGATCTGGTCGACATCGGCCAGGTCGGCGAGATCACCAAGATCGACCCAAGCCCGATTGCCCTGCTCGACCATGGCGACTTCATCCCGGTCATCGCCCCCATCGGCGTCGGCGAGAGCGGCGAGACTTACAACATCAATGCCGATGTGGTCGCCGGGAAACTCGCCGAAATCCTCAAGGCTGAAAAGCTCGTGCTGCTCACCAACACGCCCGGCGTGCTCGACAAGGCGGGCAAGCTTCTCACCGGACTCACCCCGCGCCAGATCGACGATCTGGTCGCCGACGGCACGCTCTCCGGCGGCATGCTGCCCAAGATCGCTTCCGCGCTCGATGCCGCGCGCAACGGTGTGCAGTCGGTGCACATCATCGACGGGCGCGTGGAGCATTGCCTTTTGTTGGAAATCCTCACGGATCACGGCGTCGGGACGATGATCAAAAGCCGGTAAAGCCGCGCCATTCGCCCCAAGAGCAGAGGCGTTTTTGGTTCAAATGGGGACAGCCGTCATTGCGAACCGAAGGTGAAACAATCCAACGGGCTGGATTGCCACGGCGCTATGCGCCTCGCAACGCTTGTCCGACGTTCCCGGTCGTTCAACGAAAAGACGCTAATCCCAAAAAACATTACAATCGCCGGATATTCTTTCGTTCTGCCAGCCCTTGCAGCAGGCACATGAGTTTTGCCCTGGATGATTCCATGGATCAACATCGCACTTTCCTCCCGTCCGTCGTCGGCATGATCGACCGCTTGATCGTGTTGCTGGTCTTTGCGCTGTTGATCTTCACCTTGGGCGGAACTTCCTTCGTAAGTAGAAAAGCCCCGCCGCCGCGGCAATCCGTCCCTGTCGATCTCTCCGAAAGCGTCGGGAATAGCCCCATCCTTCCGTTACTGGTCGTTTCGGACGGGGAAAATCCGGCAGCGGATGATTTGCCGGGCGTGAAGCGGCAGCAGGCCGGTGACGATAAACCAAGAAATGACTGCGGTGCTTTTCCCGGGAGGCCCGCAGACAATTCGCCCAGGAACGAACTGTGCGCATATCTTTCCAGAGCGATCAAGTATTCGGATGCGTGCGCGAAGCGCCATCAGAAACGAAATGCGGGACGACACTCCGGCAAGTATGTGAAAACAGTAAGCCTGTGGTACTCCCGCGCCCGCAACCTGAAGGTGGAGCATGGCCTGAAGTGCGAACCGTCCCGGAATATCACGGGCTTCCGACATATTCTGGAAAACGATAGCCTGATTTTCCAGCAAGTCGGCCCTTCGCAAGAAGCCGACTGGCGGGATTTCTGAAAAAACGCATTCGAGCGTTTTCGGTTCGGGTGATGACACTCGTCATTGCGAGGCGCGCAGCGCCGTGGCAATCCATGAAACGGTTCAGCCATTGGAAGCGCCGGAGCAAGCTGCAAGGCTGTCTGGATTGCCGCGCTTCGCTCGCAATGACGAAGGTTTTGGGGATTGGCGCGAAAGTTCGAGGCATTGCAACACCGCCAATACCCGTCATTACGAGGCGCGAAGCGCCGTGGCAATCCATGCGTTGCTCTGGACTGCTTCGCTCGAAATGGCAATTGGTTCGTCCGGTACCTCCCTAGAAACCGCCTCCGGTTTTGAAACCGCCGCCGCCGGATTTGCCGCCGCTGCTGAAACCGCCGCCCCCGAAGCCGCCGCCACTGCTGCTGCTTGAACTCCTGGAACTTCCGCTGCTTGTGTCGAAATCGCGGGAACGCCGGGAGCTTCCGCTGCCTGTATCCAGGTCAGCCAACAAGTCCCAGAAACTTTTGCCGCCGGAACTGCTGGACGATTCACTGCGCGGCGGGACGTAGTGTTTTTTGAGATAAGCCCGCAAACTGTCATATTCCCCCGTGCCGTCCAGTATGCCTTCGATCAGTGCGATGATGGGGGTGTCGCCGCCCGAGAAAGAGGCATCGCCGGAATAGGTCTTTCTGATACCGTCGATGGCCATGGCAAGTTCGGCTGTCAGTTTCCCGATGGTGCGAAGTTTTTCCCGGGGTTCTTCCAGATGGTTTCGTTCTTCGGCAATGCGGCTATTGAGATCGGCCAGCTCGTTTACAAGGCGGTCATCCTCCGGCGTATCGGTTTCCCGTGCCCTTTTTTCCAGGGCCGCCAAACCCGTTTTCTGCAATGCGGTGGCGGTCATGGCGAGCACCGCATTCAGACCGTCCCCGGCATCGCCTTCCGTCAGGTCGTGGTAGCTCTTGTGGTTCTGTGTCAGCTTGTCTTGTAATGTTTGCCCGGTTTTTTCCGTGGATTCCAGGTCTGCGCGTTGTTTCCCGAGCTTTTGCTCCAGCGGGACGATTCCGGCATTGACCATTTCATCGCGGTATCGCTTTGCCAGAGCCTTCCTTTGTGCTTCCAGGGCATGCTCAAGCCCGTTGAGATGTTCCCGCAGCCTTTCCGGCAATTCGTTCAACAGGGTGAAGTTGCGGCGGGCGGCTTCGTAGTGGATCGTCCTCGCCACGAAGTTGTCCCCCCAACGGGTCAGTGTGCCCCCCCGGTATTGGGCGGTTCCGTAATGGCGATCGAACAGGTATTTGAAAAGTTTGTCGTCCAGGTAGGGCTGGGATTTGCTGGCACGCTCAGCTTCTCTTGCCTGGGCTTTTCCCTTTGCCGCGGTCAGTTTCGCTTCGAGCGCGTGGGTTTGCGCTTCGGATTTCGTCCATGATTCGTCTCCCATCAGGCGTTCCCGCACGCCGTTTTTCAGAGCGGCGATTTCGTCCAGGGACGTCCCGATTTCACGCACGATGGCGGAACGCTGGCTTTCCACTTGCGCGATGTCTTTTTCCAACGCGCCACGCTCTTTCTGAATCCGGGCACAATGCTGTTTGAAAGTATCGTACTTTGCCTTGGCCTGTTGTTCGACGATGCCCAGATCCCTGGAGACGGTACCGGCGACGAATTCGTCCAGCCGCAAGCGGGCGAGCGCACTATATACTTCGAGCCGCCGGGTTTCATCGTCCGTGATTTTTCCAAGTATCCCTTCGACGGTCGTCCTGAGTGCCCGTTCTTCACCGCAAAGTTTTTTATAGGGCTGCGCAAGGCGGTCGAGTATTTCGTTTGTTTTCATATCGCGCCCCTTGCCGGGCAGCCGGATTTCATAGTCCGCGATTTTTTCGAATATCCCTTCGACGGTCGTTTTGAGTACCTGGAATTCACGGTCGGCTTTCTTGCCGCGAAGCTTTTTGTAGATTTGCACGAGGAGGCTGAGTATGTCGTATATTTTCACATCGTCTCCTTACCAGCGCGTTATTGCACCGTTCTGGACGATCCACCCGTCCCCGAACTGGATGGCGAAATGTCCGGGCGGCTTTTCGCCGATGATGTTGTTTTGAATGATTCCGTCGTCCGTCTTGTCCATTCGCACCGCCTCGTAAGTGTCGAAAGGCACCCGCTGCCCCCATTCGCGGACGGTTTTCGTCCGCCCGGTTTCTTCGTCGAGGATGTCTTGCGCAAGAACGCGATCGTCGTCGTCAATGGCTTCGACGATGAGGTAGTAGTTTTTTGCTTGGGGGTTGTCGTCGGGGATGCGGAATACCGCCGAATACCTGCCCGGCTGGCTGACGATCCGGAGTTTGAATCGTTCGCCCAGCCGCTGGCTCGCCGCCTTCAAATCCGCGAGGGCCTTTTTCGCGCCGTCGGCGTCCTCGCGTTTCAGGGCGGCTTCGCCACCCTGCAAGAGCATGTCGATTTTCCCGAGTGCTTCGGGCACTTTCGCAAGCGATCTCGCCCGCGCCGCTTCGTCGGACAATTGTCCGGGCAATGTCCGGGTCAATTCGACCTGGAAGCGGTGCGCCTCGAATGCCGTCCAGGCCGCATTGCCGACGCAGATTGCAAACACGCCGACAATCGCCAGGCGGAGCCAGCGACGTATCCACAGCCCCGCGAGCGCACGCGCGAACCGCGATCCCTGGGGGCGATAGGCGAAACGATCTTCCCGCAAGGAGCGTATCCCTTCGTCCAGGATGCGCTCCGTGACGTCCAATCCCTGGCTTTCGTAGATTTTCCGCAACCGCTCCTTGAGTGCCTCGTCGCGCTCGTCCTGCCCGAGTTCCTTTTGTACGAGTTCGTCCTCGTGACGCAGGGTATCGACCACATCCATCGCCATCAGGATGTCGTCCAGCCTGGGCTGATCCTGAAGCGTGCCGTCCTCCCGGGGGCGCGCGACGGACGATGTCATTGCGGTGTCTCCAGCGCATTGCCTTCACGGGCGAGCCGTGCCATGCGTTGCCGCCCGTCCTCGACGACATCGCGGATTTCCTCGCTGTTTTTCGTCGCCGCCTTGCGCATCTCGCCGATGATCTCGACGGAACGCTCCTGGAAACTCACCACGCTGTCGACCAGTTTCTTGACGGCATCGGCCCGGATCGTCGGCCCGTACCCGGCCCGGAGGGCCGCCTCCTGCACTTTGCCGCCGATCTCGGCCAGCACTTCGAGCGACTTGTTCGCGCCCGCCTTCATGGCTTCGAGCGTCTGCGTGGATTCGTGCAGGCTGAACAATCCGGTGAAAGTCGCTTTCAGCGCGGTAAAAACCACCTCGTTGGTGGAAAAGAAGGAAACGGCCTGCTGATAGACCCGCTCCTTGGCATTGGTGGTCTGCAACAGCCGCGCCATGACCACTTCCGATGTGTTGTAGGCAATGGTCAGGTTGTCCTGGAGATCCTTGGCGACCTGGTACTTCGCCTCGGCGTTGCGCACCGCCCGGAGCTTTTCGTCGCGGATCAATTCCAGCCGGGCGCGCTCGGAGAAATCGACCCCTTCGCCGCAGGCGGCGAGCGTGTCCGAGGCTTTTTGCAGTTCGTCCTTGGCGTCGTCCAGCGCCTTTTCGACGATCTTGAATATTTCGTGCGCGGCGATTTCGCCATGCTTCAGCGCCCCCCGGAAATCGGTATAAGCCTCGAAAACGGCGGTTTCCCGCTCGATGGCATCCTTGGTGTCGCGGGAGACATCCAGGAACTTCCTGTTGATCGCGTCGAACCGTTCGGCCACGTCGCCGCGCGCGAGTTTCATCCAGGCATTGCTCACGCGCTCGGCGAAGTCGATCTTGCCGTCATCGAGCTGCTCGACCATGCGCTTGGCGTCGTCCCGGATGGAATCGAACGCCTTGGTGATGTCTTCGTATCGGGTGCCGATGTCGATCCGGGAAACCTGCTCGCGCACCGCTTCGTTGAAGGCGCTCATCTGCTGCAAGGTGCGGGTGATGATCGCCACCTTGTCCGGCTCGACATCGGCGATCTTGCCGAGAATGGCGGTAATCGGCGCGTCCTCGGCCTTGGTGGGCGACAGGCCCAGATTGCGCAAGCTCCTCATGGCCCGGTCGAGGTATTGCAAGGGTGTCTTGACGGTGCCATCCGCCGGTGCGGCGGTTTGAATATCTTTGGTCATGGAGTTTTTCCTTGAATTCGGTGGGCGGTCTACACAACGGGTGGGGCAGTTTATCAAGTTTTGCCTGGGTTTTCGGGCAAGTGAAACGCGGTTGGTGGAGCGGGTAGAATCCCGGTCTTGCGTCTCCATGAAACCGCACGCCATGTACCGCTTTGCCTCCCGTCTGCCCGACACCCGCTTATACGGCACCATCATTCCACGGCTGCGCGCCGGGTTGCCCGCGTGAGCATGCCGCGCGCGGTACTGTTCGACCTCGACGGCACCCTGCTCGATACCATTGCCGACTTGGCCGACGCTGCCAACCTGATGCTGGCCGAACAGGGGCAAGCACCGCGCAGCCAGGAAGAAATCCATGGCTTCGTCGGCAAGGGCATCGGCGATCTGGTGCGCCGCTGTCTCACCGAAGGCCGCGCGCCCGCATCCAGCGCCGAGGTCGAGGCCGCCCTCGAAGCCTTCCGCCGCCACTATGCCGAAGTCAATGGGCGGCGAACACGGCCTTACCCCGGTGTGCCCGAACTGCTCGCGGCGCTCGCCGCCCGCGGCCTGAAAATGGCGATTGTCACCAACAAAGCCACTGCCTTTACCCTGCCGCTACTGACGCAATTCGGCATCGCGCCGTATTTCGGCGCGGTCGTCTGCGGCGACACGCTGCCGACGCGCAAACCCGACCCCGCCGTGATCGAACACGCCTGCGCCCGGCTCGGCGTGAAACCGCCGGAATCGCTGATGATCGGAGACTCCGCCAACGACGCGCTCGCCGCCCGCGCCGCTGGCGCGCCCGTGTTGCTGGTGACATACGGCTATAGCGAAGGGATGCCCGTGGAGGCCATCGACTGCGACGGGCTGCTTTCCAGCGCCCTGCAAATCCTGGATCGCCTCGCCTGACACGACTTCAGCCCCGGGACACCCCCCGCAATATCTCACGCCGCCTCGGTTAGAATTCCACGTCCCCGGCATGCGTCGCCTTTCCTTCGACATCGGCTTGTCCGGGCCGCGGCCATACCTATTACAACTTTCCCCATCCCCCATGCTCCCCCACAAAATCCTCGGCGCTCCCGAGCGCGGCGTGCTCGAAGTCTATGAATCCCGGCTCCAGTCCCGCGCCTATACCGCCGATCCGGCGCAGCGCGCGGCGGTCGGGCGCTTGCAAAGGCTTTATGCGGATCTGCTCGCCTTCAAGGCCGCCCGCCGCACCCGGTTGCGCAAGATGCTGGTTCATCCGCCCGAACCGGAAAGCGTCTATTTATGGGGCGGCGTCGGGCGCGGCAAAAGTTTTCTGATGGATTGTTTCTTCGATTCGGTACCCTACCGGCGCAAGCGCCGCGTGCATTTCCATGCTTTCATGCAGGAAGTGCAGAACGATCTGCGCCGCCTCAATCACGCTCCCGATCCGCTGCAAAAGGTGGCCGAGCGCATCGCCATGCAGACACGCCTGCTTTGCTTCGATGAATTCCACGTCTCCGACATCGCCGACGCGATGATTCTGGGCCGTCTGCTGGAGGCGCTTTTCGCGCGCGGGGTGGTCTTTGTGATGACTTCCAATTACCCGCCGGACGGCCTTTATCCGGACGGGCTGATGCGAGTCAATTTTCTGCCCACCATCGGGCTGATAAAGGCGCGCTTCGATGTGCTCGAAGTCGATGACGGCACCGACTACCGCCTGCGCGCATTGGAACGGCTCGAATCGTGGCTGATTCCTCCAGGGGAAGAGGCCGATGCGCGGCTGGCCGAAGATTTCCGCCAATTGAGCGGCGTCGGGCCGCAGGCGGGGGAGATCGAGGTATTGGCGCGTGCCATTCCCGTGCGTGGCCGCGCGCCGGGCGTGGTGTGGTTCGATTTCGATGCGCTCTGCCGCACGGCGCGCTCGCAGAACGATTATCTCGAAATCGCTCGCGCCCACCATACCGTGCTCTTGTCGGGGGTTCCGGTGATGCGCGCCAGCGAGGCGTCGGAGGCGCGGCGCTTTACCTGGCTGATTGATGTACTTTACGATTTTCACGTCAAACTCATTGCCAGCGCCGAAGGCGAGGCGCATTCGCTTTATACCGGAGGAATGCACGCCAATGAGTTCGCCCGTACCGTAAGCCGACTGATCGAGATGCGCACACATGAGTACCTCGCCACGCCGCATCGGCGGGAAGAGCCGGAGACCGCCGTATGAGCGGTTTCGTCACGCTTTCGCGCCATGGCCCGCGTGGCGGGGCCTTGTCGCTGGAGTACGCCTGGCTTGGCCCGGAAGGGCTGCCGGAAGATGCGCCGGTATTGGTTTTCCTGCATGAGGGACTGGGTTGCGCCGCCTTGTGGCGGGAGTTTCCCGCGGCCTTGTGCAACCGTCTGCAATGGCGCGGGCTGGTCTATTCCCGCTACGCTTATGGCGCGTCCACGCCGCGCCCGCACGATGAGCCTTTTCCCGGCGATTATCTGGAACGCGAAGCGCTGGAAGTGCTTCCGGCGCTGTTGCGCGCGCTCGAAATCGATAGGCCGTGGCTGCTCGGGCACAGCGATGGCGGCAGTATCGGCCTGATCGCGGCGGGGAGCGATGCCGCACGTTATGGCGGCATCGTCAGCATCGCGCCGCATTACTGCGTCGAGGACATCTGCCTGGAAGGCATCGCGCGGGCGCGCGATGCCTATGAACAGGGCGATCTCCGCGAGCGTCTGGCGAAATATCATCGGGACGTGGATTCCGCCTTTTACGGCTGGTGCGATGCCTGGCTCGACCCACGGCGGCGCGATTGGCGCATCGAAAATCGGCTGAAACGGATCGCCTGTCCTTCCCTCGCCATTCAGGGCGTGCAGGACGAATACGCGACGCTCGACCAGGTCGAAGCCATTGCGCGCCATGCGCCGCATACCGAATTGCTGGCAATCGCGGGCTGCGGCCATTTCCCTTTCCGACATGCCGCCGAAACGGTGATCGGTGCCATTGCGGGCTTTGTCGCCCGCTACCGGAACGATGGACGATAGCGCCGAACGGCTTTCCCGTCTTTTTTCGCCGGAGGGGCCGCTCGCCGCTGCCATTGCGGGATTTCGCGCCCGCGCGCAACAAGTCGACATGGCCTTGCGCATCGGCGAGGCCATCGCCGCCAATCGCGTACTGGTGGCCGAGGCCGGAACCGGAACGGGCAAGACCTTCGCCTATCTGGCTCCCGCGCTGCTCTCGGGCGGCAAGCTCATCGTGTCGACCGGCACCAAGACCTTGCAGGATCAATTGTTCGACCGGGATTTGCCGATCATGCGTGCCGCGCTCAAGGTGCCGGTGTCGATTGCGCTGCTCAAGGGGCGGGCCAATTACGTCTGCCCCTATCATCTGGAACGCAATCGCCGCGACGGGCGCTTTCTCACCGCCCAGGACGCGGCGGATTTGCGCGCCATTGCCCGTTTCGCGCGGGCGACGCACAGCGGGGACAAGGCCGAATGCGTTGAGGTGCGCGAAGATGCCGCCGCGTGGGCGTCAGCGGTTTCCACGCGCGACAATTGCCTCGGGCAAGACTGCCCCAATGTCAAAGAGTGTTTCGTGATGCAGGCGCGGCGCACGGCAATGGCCGCCGATGTGGTGGTGGTGAATCATCATCTTTTTTTCGCCGACCTCATGTTGAAGGGCGAAGGCATGGGCGAATTGCTGCCGAGCTGCAATACCGTGATCTTCGATGAGGCGCACCAGTTGCCGGAAACCGCGAGCCTTTTTTTCGGCGATAGCCTATCGACGGCGCAAGTGCTGGAACTGGCGCGCGATACCCGTTCCGAAACCATGGCGGCGGCGCGCGATTGCGTGCCCTTGATCGACGAGACGCGCGCGCTGGAAAAGGCGGCAAAGGACCTGCGCCTGGTTTTCGGCCCCGAACCGATGAAATTCTCGGTAGCGCAGGCCATGCGGCGGGAAGGTTTCGAGAAACAAATCGCGGCGCTTTCCGAGACGATACATCGTTTCACCGCCATTCTCGAAAAACAGGCCGAACGTTCCGAAGGTCTGGCGAATTGCCTGCGGCGCGGTCGGGAATTGGGGGAACGGCTCGCCGATTGGCGCAAACACGACGAGCAGGGGGCGATCCGCTGGGTCGAGGTCTTTTCGCATGCGCTGGTGCTCAATGCCACGCCGCTCGACGTGGCCGACGTATTCCGGCAGCAATTCGCCGGACATCCGCGCGCCTGGATTTTCACGTCGGCGACCCTGGCCATCGGCACCGATCTCGGGCATTACTGCCAGGAGCTTGGGTTGGCGGGGCTGGAGCCGCCGCCCTTGACCGGCGTCTGGGGCAGCCCCTTCGATTACGGCGAACAGGCATTGCTCTACGCGCCCGCCGGGATGCCCGACCCCAATTCCCCGCTCTATGCCGAAGCCGTGGCGAAGATCGCCCTGCCGCTGATCCGCGCCGCGCATGGGCGGACGTTCGTGCTTTGCACCTCGCTCAAGGCCATGCGGCGCATCCACGAACTGCTCGCGGCGGCCTTGGAACAGGACGAGGAAACGCTGCCCCTGCTCTTGCAGGGAGAAGGCTCGCGCAGCGAACTGCTCGAACGTTTCCGCCGTCTCGGCAATGCCGTGCTGGTGGCGAGCCAGAGCTTCTGGGAAGGCGTGGACGTGCCGGGCGATGCGCTCTCCCTCGTCGTCATCGACAAACTGCCGTTCGCGCCGCCCGACGACCCCGTGCTCGCCGCCCGCATCGAGCACATGAAAAAGCAGGGCTTGAGTCCGTTTCTGCACTACCAATTGCCGCGCGCCGTCATCAGCATGAAGCAGGGGGCGGGGCGTCTCATCCGCAGCGAGCACGACCGTGGCGTGCTGTGCATCTGCGACCCGAGAATGGTCGGCAAGCCCTATGGCAAGGCGGTGTGGCGCAGCCTGCCGCCGATGCGGCGCACCCGCGATCCGGAAGCGGCGGTGGCCTTTCTCGAAAAACTGCCGCCACCGCGCACGGCAGCGTAAACAGGCGAATCAAAGGCTCTCGACAAATTTTTGCTCATACCGTTGTCTGCGCAATTGATAATTGTTACCATACCGGTTTTCGATTGTGGAATCGGCGAAACAGCATGTTTTCAGAATATTCGGGCAAGCGGCCAGGGCGCGGGATGTCGCGCAGGAACCGGCGATTCATTGCTCTCCTGCTTACGATGGTGTTTCCGCTGTCGGCGCTGGCGCAGTCGGGCCGGGACGCCGTCCCGGAGACGCAGAACACGGGCGAGGATGTGTCCGAACCTGAAAGCGTGCTTCCCACGGTCACTGTAAACGCCAGCGCGGATGCGTCCTCCGAAGGTCTTTCCCCCGTCTATCCCGGCGGACAGGTCGCGCGCGGCGGGCGGGCCGGAATACTGGGCACGCGCGACGCGCTGGAAACACCCTTTTCGATCAACAGCTACACGGCGGAACTGATCCAGAACCAGCAGGCGCGCAGCGTCGGGGATGTTCTGCAAAACGACGCGTCGGTACATGTGGCACGCGGGTATGGGAACTTTCAGGAAACCTATTTCGTCCGCGGCTTCTACCTCTTTTCCGACGACATCGCCTACAACGGCCTTTACAGTTTGCTTCCCCGGCAATATGTCGCCGCCGATCTGTTCGAGCGCGTCGAAGTCCTGCGCGGCGCGAGTGCCTTCCTGACCGGTGCGGCACCGGGTAACACCGGCATCGGCGGCAGCATCAACCTCTTGCCCAAACGCGCCCCGAACGACCCCTTGTCGCAGGTCAACCTTGGCTGGCAGGGCGGACAGACATCGACTTCCTTCGACGTGGCGCGCCGTTTTGGCAACGACCAGGCCACGGGCTTGCGTATCGTCGGCGCACATCGCGAGGGCGGCACAGCGGTCGAGCGCGAGAGCAGCCGACTCGACGCCTTTCTGATCGGTTTCGACTGGCGGGGCAACAAGGCGCGTTTTTCCGCCGACCTCGGTTATCAAGACCATCATCTGGATGAAATCCGTCCCAGTATTACGCTTCTGGGCGTGACCCACGTTCCTTCGGCACCCGACAGCCGGAAGAACTACGCGCAAGACTGGACTTATTCGGACGAGCGCGACATCTTCGGCTCCGTGCGCGGCGAATACGATTTCGGCGAAAACCTCACGTCCTGGATCGCCGCCGGAATGCGCAAGACCGATGAAGAAAGCCTGCTTTCCGGCATCACCATCAGCAATGGCATCACAGGTGAGGGGGAGATCAATTCCACCCTCGGCACCGCCCGTGAGGATGAAATCACCACGGGCGAAATCGGCTTGCGGGGCAAATTGCGCACAGGTGCCGTCGACCATACGCTGGTTGCCGCCTGGTCGGCTTTCCAACTCGACCTGAAAAGTGCCTGGATCTACAGCTCGAACAGTAATCAGCCGAGCAACCTTTATCATCCCGTACTGGTTTCCCGGCCCACCGCATTCCCTTTGTCTGGCGGCGACTGGCATCACCCGAAAACGACCCAAAAAACCCTTCTCTCCAGTTTTGCCATTGGCGATACCCTCTCGATGCTCGACGAGCGTCTCCTGTTCACGCTCGGTATCCGCCATCAGACGCTGGGAACGAAAAGCTACGACACCGCCACCGGCAACAAGACCGCCGACTACAGCGAGATCAAGAACAGCCCGATGGCGGGCCTCGTCGTGCGACCGATGAAAAATCTTTCCCTTTACGCCAACTACATCGAGAGTCTGAGCAAAGGCGATACCGCGCCATTCAGAGACGCTTACGGCAACCAGACCAAGAACGGCGGCCAAGCGCTCCCGCCCTACGTCTCGGAACAAAAAGAAATCGGTGTCAAATACGAATACGGCTCACTGGGCGCGAGCCTGAGCTTCTTCACAACGGAAAAGCCGCGCACCCTGGTAGATGCCAGCGGCTATTACACTGCTTCCGGCAAAGATCGGCATCGCGGCATCGAACTCAGCGTGCAAGGAGAAGCCGCGAAAAACCTGCGGATTCTCGGCGGCAGCACCTGACTCAGTGCCCGCCAGAAAAAGACAGGCGATGATCTGATCGACGGCAACAAAGTCATCGGTGTGCCAAGGTGGCAGGGCAATCTCAATCTCGAATGGGACGTGCCGGACGCACGGGGGCTGACCTTCGACGCGCGCGCCATCGCCACCTCGTCCTCCTACGCCGACGCGGCAAACACTTTGCGCGTACCGGGCTGGATCCGTTTCGACGTCGGTGCACGCTACATGACTGCCTGGCAAAACCATCTCCTCACCCTGCGCGCCCGTATTGAGAACCTTACCGACCGCGATTACTGGGCCTCTGTCGGCGGCGCTGCTGGCGGCGGCTACCTCACTTTGGGTGCGCCGCGCACCTTCATGCTGACGGGGACGATCGAGTTCTAGGGCCAGCCCCTTCCGGATACGTTTGCCGTCGAGAGACTTGTCCCGGATGGACGCGGGACTTGACGCAGGCGGCGGCGAGCCGCCTGTCGCATCAAAACCCCTGCCGCCCCGGAATCCAGTTCGTCCCCGCCAGCGGCACGCGAGCCATGGCGGCGGCTTCGATGGTCAGCGCCACGAGGTCGTCCGGGTCGAGGTTGCGCAGGTGGGATTTGCCGCAGGCGCGCGCCATGGTCTGCGCTTCGAGCACCAGCACGCGCAGGTA
>JAISNX010000040.1 GCA_031276015.1 Azoarcus sp. | reverse complement strand
AAGTTCCAGAAACTCGGCGGACGCATTCCCAAGGGCGTGCTCATGGTGGGTTCCCCCGGCACCGGCAAGACCCTGCTCGCCAAGGCGATCGCGGGCGAGGCCAAGGTGCCGTTCTTCAGTATCTCCGGCTCCGACTTCGTCGAAATGTTCGTCGGCGTGGGCGCGGCGCGGGTGCGCGACATGTTCGAGCAAGCGAAAAAGCACGCGCCCTGCATCGTCTTCATCGACGAAATCGACGCCGTGGGCCGCCAGCGCGGCGCGGGCATGGGCGGCGGCAACGACGAGCGCGAACAGACGCTCAACCAGTTGCTGGTCGAGATGGACGGCTTCGAGGGCCAGAGCGGGGTCATCGTCATCGCCGCCACCAACCGGCCCGACGTGCTCGACCCGGCCTTGCTGCGTCCTGGCCGCTTCGACCGCCAGGTAGTGGTGCCGCTGCCCGACATTCGGGGCCGCGAGCAGATACTGAAAGTTCACATGCGCAAGGTGCCCATCGCGCCCGATGTCGACGCCCAGGTGCTGGCGCGGGGCACGCCGGGCTTTGCCGGGGCCGATCTCGCCAATCTGGTCAACGAAGCGGCGCTGTTTGCCGCCCGCGGCAACAAACGGTTGGTTGACATGGACGACTTCGAGCGCGCCAAGGACAAGATCATGATGGGCGCGGAACGCAAGTCCATGGTCATCCGCCCGGAAGACAAGAAAAAAACCGCGTACCACGAATCCGGCCACGCCATCATCGGCAAGACCCTGCCTGGCTGCGATCCGGTGCACAAGGTTTCGGTCATTCCGCGTGGCCGCGCGCTGGGCGTCACCCTCTCGCTGCCGGAGCGGGACAAACTCAGCCTTTACCGCGACGAAATGCTGGCGAGCATCTGCATGTTCTTCGGCGGGCGCGTGGCCGAAGAACTCTTCATCGGCAACGTTTCGACCGGCGCTTCCAACGACTTCGAGCGCGCGACACAGATCGCGCGCGACATGGTCATGCGCTACGGCATGTCCGAGGCGCTCGGCCCCATGGTCTATGCGGAAAACGAAGGCGAAGTCTTCCTGGGCCGTTCGGTGACGACGCACCAGAACATGTCGGAAGCGACGATGCAGAAAGTCGACACCGAAATCCGCCGCATCATCGACGAGCAATACGCGCTGGCCCGCAAGATTCTCACCGAGAACCGCGACAAGGTCGAAGCCATGACCGCGGCGTTGCTCGAATGGGAAACGCTCGACGCCGACCAGATCGACGACATCATGGCGGGCCGTCCGCCGCGTCCGCCCGCCCCCGTGCGCGATCCCGAGCCGAAAGGCGGCGACGCCAACACGCCGGACGGTGCCGCGCCGCCCGCGCCCGCGCCCGTGGCCTGAACCGCGTGGCTTCGCGGTGTGGCCTGCGTGGGGCGGCAGGCTGCCGTAGATCAGCGCGCAATGGCGCGGCCTTGTGCGTCCGTGCGGGCGAATTGTCCCACCGCTCGCCGCGCTGCCCGCGCGGCGCAATGCAAGGCCGTGCAAGTAGGCAGCGAGAACCTGCCCCGTAGCGTGGCGGGCCGCAAGACCAAGGGAGCGGCGACACCGAGTACACGGGCGGCGGCCTGGATACCCGCTTCGACACCGAAGGCAGCTACTTCGGCCTCCACCTGGGCACGGGCTACATCTGGAAAATCTCGGACAGCGCCAATCTCGACCTGTACGCCAAGTACCTGTGGTCGCTTCCGAGGCGCGTAGCGCCGTGGCTCCCGCCCCGACGGCTCAGTGTTTTGCCACGATCTCGTCGCTGGCGGCGATGCGGTAGCCGAGTAGTGCCAGATGCCTGTGCAAAAGCCGGGCGTTTTCGCGGAACCGGGCGAGTTCCTTGCCGCTCAGGGGAGCGGGTGCGGGCAAGGCCACGGTCATCGGGTTTTGCGCCACGTTGTCGATGCGGAATTCATAATGCAGATGCGGGCCGCTCACCCGACCCGTCGCACCCACCCGGCCAATGGTTTCGCCCTGCTCGACGGTATTGCCCACGCGCAGGCTGGGCGCGAAGGCGCTCAAATGCGCATAAGCCGTGCTCACATTCCCCTTGTGCTTCAGGACGACGATATTGCCGTAGCCACCCTGATAGCCGACAAAACTGACTTCGCCGCCCGAAGTGGCCCGTACCGGCGTGCCGGAGGGCGCGCCGAAATCCACGCCCTGGTGATTGCGCCAGCCGCCGAATACCGGATGCAGGCGGCGGCCAAAACCGGAAGTGACTTTGGTGAATTCCAGCGGGGAACGCAGGAAGGTGCTGCGAAGGCTCTGGCCGTTGCTGGTGTAATAGTCCGACCTGCCATCTGGGGCCGTGTGCCGGAAGACGGCATGGCGGCGATTCTGGTTGATGAACTCGGCGGCGATGATGCGCCCGGTACGCGCGGAAATGCCTTTGTCGTAAAAAGTCTCGTAGATCACGCTGAAGGTGTCGCCGGGGCGCAGATCGGCATGGAAATCTATTTCGGTACCGAACAGGTCGGTGAGTTGGGTAGCGATGTTGTCGGGCAGGTTGGCGGCCTCGGTGGCGGCGAACAGCGAATATTTGATGGTGCCGCTGCGCATTTCGATGCCGGTTTCGAGCGCGATTTCGGGCGATTGGGATACCCGGAACGGCTGATCGGGCGCATCGCGCGACACGTCGAGATAAACGCCGTCCGACGACTGTGGCAGGCGCAGGGACAACAGACGACCGGAAGGGGCCACAATGGCGGTCAGCGACCTCCCGTTGCGCAACTGGCGCAACGTGCGGGAAACCGTTTTATCGCTCTTGAACAGGGCCAGTGCTTCCGGGTCTGTAATGCCCAGGCGCTGGAACACGGACTGGATCGTATCGCCGGGGCCGATATTGTCGTCATACACGAAGGGCAAATCGGGCGGCGGCAAGGCCGAAGGCGCGACGGCCAGCTTCTCCAGCACCGTCTGCATGTCGACGGGGTCTTCCGGGACGACCACCGCCGTGGCGGCGACACCGGCAAGAACGGAAACGCCCGCAAAACCGCCAATGACCAGGGGCCGTCCGTGGTCGAAAATCCGCCACGGCAGTTCCGCCATCCGGCTGCCCAGTCGGCTCAAACGCGGATGCGGCCTGGCCGACAGCCGCCAGCGAAGCTCGCCCAGATGCCAGCGCAAATCGGCCAGACATCCGGACAATCCGCCCATGCGCCAGCGCAATTGGGTGGAACGCTTCGGGAGCGCGGCCAGACGCCAGCGCAGTTCGGCTAGCCGCCAACGTAGTTCGGCTAAAATCTTGCTTTTTTTTATTCGCATGATTGAAACTCTTGACTCTCTTGGGGAGTGCGATTGGAGTCTAACAAAGCGCGCCATCCCCAGTTGTGACCTATTGGAGAAACCTATGAAAGAAATCGAGGCCGCGATGGATTTGATCCGGCGCGGAGCCGACGAACTGCTGATCGAGGCCGAGCTGGTCGACAAACTGAAGGCTGGCCGCCCCTTGCGGGTCAAGGCCGGATTCGACCCGACCGCCCCCGACCTGCACCTCGGGCATACCGTCGTGCTCAACAAACTGCGCCATTTCCAGGAACTCGGACATCACGTCATGTTCCTGATCGGCGACTTCACCGGCATGATCGGCGACCCGAGCGGCAAGAACGCGACGCGCCCGCCGCTGACCCGCGAGCAAGTGCTCGCCAACGCCGCCACCTACCGCGAACAGGTATTCAAGATACTCGATCCGGAAAAGACCGAAATCTGTTTCAATTCCACCTGGATGAACGGCCTGGACGCGACGGGCCTGATTCGCCTTGCCGCGCAGCAGACCGTGGCGCGCATGCTCGAACGCGACGACTTTGCCAAACGCTATGCGAACCGGCAGGCGATCTCGATCCACGAATTCCTCTACCCGCTCTGCCAGGGCTACGATTCCGTGATGATGAAGGCCGATGTGGAACTGGGCGGCACCGACCAGCGTTTCAACCTGCTGATGGGGCGCGAACTGCAAAAGCATTACGACCAGGCACCGCAATGCGTGCTGATGATGCCCCTGCTCGAAGGGCTGGACGGCGTCAACAAGATGTCCAAGTCCCTCGGCAACTACATCGGTATCGCCGAACCGCCGAAGGAGATTTTCGGCAAAACCATGTCGGTGTCCGACACCCTGATGTGGCGCTATTACGAACTGCTTTCCCTGCGCAGCACGGACGACATCGCGGCCCTGAAAGCCGAAGTCGAAGACGGGCGCAATCCGCGCGATGCCAAGGTGATGCTGGCGCGGGAGTTCGTCGCCCGTTTCCACGGCGAACGCGCGGCGGACGAGGCGCTTGCCGATTTCGAGGCGAGATTCCAGCACAACGCCATTCCCGACGACATTCCCGAAGTGCGGGTCGTGGTCGGCGCGGGCATGCCGATCTTCAAGGTCATCAAGGAAGCGGGCCTGACCGGCACCACCTCGGAGGCCCTGCGCATGATCGAACAGGGCGCGGTCAGGCTCGACGGCGAGCGTGTCGAAGATCGTGCCCTGCCGCTCGTCGCGGGCGGCAGGGTCGTCCTGCAAGTCGGCAAGCGCAAGTTCGCCGCCGTGGTGCTGGCGTGAGCGCACCCGGCAAGCATTGCCCCATCGGTGTTTTCGATTCCGGCGTGGGCGGCCTTACCGTCGTCCGCGCCCTGATGGAGCGGCTGCCGCTGGAGAGCATCGTCTACTTCGGCGACACCGCGCGGGTGCCCTATGGCGTCAAATCGGTGGCGACCATCGAACAGTACGCCGCGCAGATCGTCGACTTCCTGCTGCGGCGAAACGTCAAGATGCTGATCGTCGCCTGCAACACCATGGCCGCTGTGGCCCTGAAAACCATCTCGGCGCATGCCGGGAGCGTGCCCGTCATCGACGTCATCGAAGCGGGCGCGCGGGCCGCCGCGGACGGGCGGGGGGAGCGGATCGGCGTCATCGGCACGCCGACCACCATCAACAGCAACGCCTACGCGCGGCGGATACACGCGCTCGACCCCGGCGCGCGGGTCTATTCGCAAGCCTGTCCGCTTTTCGTCCCGCTGGTCGAGGAAGGCTGGCTCGATCATCCCGTCACCCGCCTGACCGCGCAGGAATACCTGCGCCCCGTGCTGGCCGAGGACATCGGCAGCCTCGTGCTCGGCTGCACCCATTACCCCCTGCTGAAACCGCTGTTGCGCGATGTCGCCGGGGAGCGCGTGCGCCTGATAGATTCCGCCCTCACCGCCGCCGAATTGGCCGCCGCGTGCCTGCAACAAGCCGGGCTGGTCGCTACGGGCGCGGAACCGGCGAGCTATCGCTACATCGTCACCGACATCCCCTTGCGGTTCCAGACGATAGGAGAAAGGTTCCTCGGACGTTCGCTCGGAGACATCGAGCGGGCCGATTGGTGAACGCCGACGTCGGGAATCAGCTCAGGTACAGCCCATATCGCCGCCTTCCTTGTCATTGCGAGGGCCGAAGGCCCGCGGCAATCCACACGGCGGCGACTACCCGCACTGACGGGCGGTGTTGCGGGAATCACGGGCACATGGATTGCCACGGCGCTGCGCGCCTCGCAATGACGAATCTCCCACCCCGTCATTGCGAGGGCCGAAGGCCCGCGGCAATCCACATGGGGGCGACCACCTTCACTGACGGGCGGTGTTGCGGGAATCACGGGCACATGGATTACCACGGCGCTTCGCGCCTCGCAATGACGAATCTCCCACCCCGTCATTGCGAGGGCCGAAGGCCCGCGGCAATCCACATGGCGGCGACTACCTGTACTGACGGGCGGTGTTGCGGGAATCACGGGCACATGGATTGCCACGTCGCTTCGCGCCTCGCAATGACGAATCTCTCACCCCGTCATTGCGAGGGCCGAAGGCCCGCGGCAATCCACATGGCGGCGACCACCCGCACTGACGGGCGGTGTTGCGGGAATCACGGGCACATGGATTGCCACGGCGCTTCGCGCCTCGCAATGACGAATTTCCCACCCCGTCATTGCGAGGGCCGAAGGCCCGCGGCAATCCACACGGTGGCGACCACCTTCACTGACGGGCGGCGTTGCGGGAATCACGGGCACATGGATTGCCACGGCGCTGCGCGCCTCGCAATGACGAATTTCTCCCCCCGTCATTGCGAGGGCCGAAGGCCCGCGGCAATCCAGACGGCGGCGACTACCCGCACTGGCGGGCGGTATTACGGGGATCACGGGCATATGGATTGCCACGGCGCTTCGCGTCTCGCAATGACGAATCTCCCACTCCGTCATTGCGAGGGCCGAAGGCCCGCGGCAATCCACACGGCGGCGACTACCCGTAGTGACGGGCGGTGTTGCGGGAACCACGGGCACATGGATTGCCACGGCGCTACGCGCCTCGCAATGACGCTTGTTCAGGGTTTACCGTAACAATTTCCGTCATTCCCTTTTCCCCGAAGGGATGACGGAAATACCATTTCCTGGATAATAAAAGGCGGCACAAAATCAGGCGGCAAAACCGGGTTCCATTACTGTTTTTTGTTATGGCTTTCCTTTATTTTCGTTATTGCTTTTTCAGCATTGGATGCCGGAACAAAAATTCCCGTACCCTCCGGAAATACAGAATGCCGTGAAAGACTGAATGTCGGCGGTGAAAGACATCGGTCACAATGAACGGCAGTCGCGCCAAACCTGTCGGACTCGTGGCAGGTGCGGCGCGATGCTCGCAACTGTATGAACGACAATGGGAGGGAGACAATGTATTTCAAAATAACCGGGCTGCTGTTCGCCCTGTTTATTGCCAATGCCGCATGCGCGGCGGAACGCGATGAACCGATTCAACCCCTGGCCGCACCCGTGGTGACGAACCCGGCCAAGGTGAAATTGGGCAAAAAACTTTTCTTCGACCCGCGCCTGTCGAAATCGGGATTCATTTCCTGTAATTCCTGTCACAACCTTTCGATGGGCGGCTCGGACAATCTCAAGACTTCGATTGGGCACAACTGGCAGCAAGGGCCGATCAATTCGCCCACGGTGCTCAATTCCAGCCTGGCGATTGCCCAATTCTGGGATGGACGCGCCGCCGATCTCAAAACGCAGGCGGGCGGGCCGATTGCCAATCCGATAGAAATGGCCTCGTCCCATGAACTGGCTGTCAGCGTCCTGCGCACGATTCCGGGCTATGTCGCCGAATTCAAGACGGTTTTTGGCAGCGAGGGGATCGACATCGACCGCATCACCGAGGCCATCGCCGCGTTCGAGGAGACGCTGGTGACGCCGGACTCCCGTTTCGACCACTGGCTGAAGGGGGACGACAAGGCACTCGACGAGCGGGAATTGGCCGGTTACATGCTTTTCAGGAACAGCGGTTGCGTAGCGTGCCACAACGGCCCGGCCGTGGGCGGTACCTCGTTCCAGAAAATGGGCGTCGTCGAGCCTTACATAACGTCCAGCGCCGCCGCCGGTCGCGCCGACGTGACCGGCAACGATGACGACCGCTTCAATTTCAAGGTGCCGACGCTGCGCAACGTGGAACTCACCTATCCGTACTTCCATGACGGCGAGGCGGCGACCCTGGAACAGGCGGTCGAAGTCATGGGCCGCCTGCAACTGGGCCGCAAATTCACGGCGCGGGAAGTCAGCGACATCGTTGCCTTTCTCAAGACCCTGACCGGCAGACAGCCCGCGTTCGTGCTGCCGCGCCTGCCGCCGTCATCCAACGATACGCCCCGGCCGCTGCCGTTCGGGAAGGAGTGATACAGCAACAAGCGTCTGAACACAATGAAACGACGTGGGATTCGATCCATGCAATCGGCGGAAATCCGCCTGATCGTGTGACATCGGTCAACGGGTTTTCCGGGACTGTTGCGGCAGTGCACCAGTCCCGGAAATGATGTCTATGCAGCATCGGCATGACGAAGTTTTCTGGTATTGTTGCGGCAGTGCACCATTTTTGGGGCGTGCCGCCAGCCTTCGCGTTTCCGGCGGCGCGCGAAGGAGAATTCGGACCATGAACAGACTCGTTTCCACGCCCGGCCTGGGCATTTTGCGCAATGCGCTCACCATCGACGTCGAGGACTATTTCCAGGCTCCGGCCCTGGCGGCGTATTTCCCGAGCGAGGCTTGGGCGTCGACGCCGTGCCGGGTCGAGCACAATGTCGACCGCATTCTCGATCTGCTCGCCGGGCACGGCGTGGTCGCCACGTTTTTTGTGTTGGGCTGGGTGGCGACCCGCTATCCGTCGCTAGTGCAGCGGATCGTCGATGATGGTCACGAACTGGCCTGTCGCGGATACGGCAATGCGCATGTCAGTACGATGACGCCCGAGGCTTTCCGCACCGAAATCGTTCGCGCCAAGACCTTGCTCGAAGATTTCTCCGGCAGGCCGGTATTGGGGTATCGCGCGCCGAATTTTTCCATCGACGCGAGCAATCCCTGGGCGCACGACATCATCGCCGAGGCGGGGTATCGGTACAGTTCGTCGGTCTATCCGGTCGGGCACGGCCAGCATGGTGTGCCGGGCGCGTCGCGTTTTCCCTGGCGTCTGCCTTCGGGCCTGGCGGAGATTCCGCCCGCCACCGTGCGCTGGGGCGGACGCAACTGGCCCGCCGGGGGCGGGGTCTGGTTCCGCTTGATGCCGTATGAGATGTCGCGCTGGCAGATCGCCCGGATCAATCGCCATGATGGGCGCGCCGTGGTGTTTTATTTCCATCCCTGGGAAATCGACCCGGAACAGCCCAGAGTCCGGGAAGCGCCGCTCAGGGCACGCCTGGGGCAATACTTCAACCTGTCGCGTACCGAAGGCCGTCTGCGCCTGCTGCTCGAAGATTTCCGCTGGGGGCGAATGGACGACGTATTCCGGGATATTTTGTGACGGAACGCTCGCCGCGCGCGGAGTCGGACGCGGCAATGTGTGGCGCTTATGCGCTTTTTGTCGCGCGCCGCGCTCGCGGGCGGGAGGAATATCCAATATGCTTCCGAAAGTCCGGCGTTCCCTAAAAGCCGGACGGGAAAATAAAACACGCGCGCCTTGCCGGAAGCGGTTTCCAGAACAAAAGGATTCAATATATGAGCGGTATCGTCGGTCTTTTCGATCTTCAGGGTCTGCGCGATTTCGATTGCACTCTGGTGCGGGAGATGAACGAGTCCCAACGCCATCGCGGGCCGAACGACGGCAGGCTCCATCTGGAGCCGGGGCTTGCGCTCGGACATCGGCGTTTGTCGGTCGTCGGCATCGCCACCGGGCAGCAGCCCTTGCTCAACGAAGAGGGGTCGGTGGCGCTGGTTTTCGACGGCGAAATCTATAACTACCAGGCGCTGGCCTCCGAGCTGGCCGCGCTCGGGCATGTGTTCCGTAGCGGCAGCGATACCGAGGTCATTCTCCATGCCTGGGAAGCGTGGGGCGAGGCGTGCGTCGGGCATTTTCGCGGCATGTTTGCTTTTGCGTTGTGGGATCGCGCCCGGCAGACGCTTTTTCTCGCCCGCGACCGCCTCGGTGCCAAACCTTTGTACTATGCGGCGCTCGGGGATGGCAGTGTGATTTTCGGCTCCGAACTCAAGGCGCTGATGCGGCACCCCGGTTTTGTGCGCAAGCTCGATTCGCGCGCGGTGGAGGAGTTTTTCGCTTTCGGCTATGTGCCCGATCCGCGCACGATCTTCCTGTCGGCCTGGAAGTTGCCGCCCGGCCATACCGTGAGCGTCCGGCGCGGCGGGCCGCTTCCGGTGCCGCGCGAGTATTGGGACATCCGGTTTTCGCTCGACAATCCCATCGGCTTCGAGGAAGCCGCCGCCGAATTCGGCGGGCGTCTGCGCGAGGCGGTAAGGCTGCGCATGGCGGCGGAGACGCCGCTGGGGGCGCTCCTGACGGGCGATGCGGATTCCAGCGCCGTGTTCGCCGCCATGGCGGGCGTGTCGGAGAAGCCCGTCGATGCCTGCTCGATCGCCTTCGGCAAGGCCGGTGCCAAGGAAGCCGCGCTGGCGGATACGGTCGCCAGGCGCTATTGCGGCAATCATTTCAGCGGCACGGCGCGCGCGGACGATTTCGATCTGCTCGACACCTTGTCCGGTCTGTACGACGAGCCTTTCGCCGATAACGCGACCATGCCGTTCTACCGCCTGTGCGCGCTGGCGCGCGAGCGGATGACGGTGGCGCTTTCGGGCGTCGGCGGCGACGAGATTCTCGCCGGGCATCGCCGCTATCGTCTGCATCTGGCGGGAGAGCGTTTGCGCGCGGTGTTGCCTGCGGGGGTGCGCCAGCCGATTTTCGGGCTGCTCGGGGGGCTGTATTCGGTAACGGGGTGGGCACCCCGCATTTTTCGCGGCAGGGCCGTTTTCCAGGCATTTGCGAAGGACACGGTCGAAGCGTATTTTCATTCGGTTTCCCTGCTGGATGACGATATGCGGCGGCGTCTTTTTTCCCCCTCTTTCCGCCGCGACCTTGCCGGTTACGAGGCCATCGAAGTTTTCCGCAGGCACATCCGCCGCGCGCAGACCAGCGACCCGCTGGCGCTCGTGCAATATCTGGACATCAAGACCAGCCTGGCCGGATGCGTCAACACCCGCGTCGACCGCGCCAGCATGGCGCATTCGCTGGAAGTCCGCGCGCCGCTGCTCGATCACATGCTGGTCGAGTGGCTTGCCGCCTTGCCTTCGGCATTCAAGCTGCGGGGGAGGGAAGGGCGCTTCCTGCTCAAGAAAACCATGGCGGCGCAGCTTCCCCGCAATGTGCTGTATCGGTCGGGAAAGCGGTTTACCGTGCCGTTCGACCACTGGCTTCGCGGCTCGTTCAAGGGACGGGTGCGGGAAATCATCCTGGGCGATACCCTCGCGGCCACGGGCATCTTCGATGCCGGGTATTTGCAGCATCTGGTGGATACCCATTTGCTCGGCGTGCGCGACCATGGCGTTTCGCTCTATGCGCTGCTGACGTTTGAAGCGTTTTTGCGTCATGCCGGGCAGGCGGCAAGTTCTGCTTGACCGATTGCGTGCGTGCTGCATATTCTCGCTTGTCTGAGAGCCGCGGCCCGGATGTTCGGGCGCGCACTGGCACACCAACAGTATTTAGCCGCCCGGAAAGCGTCGACGCCAAACTGACCGGGGGACGGAGCGAGCATGGCCGAGTTGTTGAAAGGCCCGTATATCGGGGTGTTGAGCAGCCTGTTTCCAAGTAGCGTACAGCCGCATGCGGGCCTGTCCATCCGCGAGCGCATGTTCCGCGTCGCCCGGCGCTTGCCGCTGTTCGTCGTGGCACCGACACCCTGGGTGCCGTGGCAGGATGCGATGAAGAAATACCTGAACAAGCCGCACTTTCGCCCCGGCGCGCCGGAATACGAAGAACAGCAGGGCATTCCGGTATGGTACCCGCGCTTCTTGTCCGTGCCGGGCGTGTTCAGGTGCTGCGACGGGCGAACCATGGCGATGGCGGCGTATCGCCGCTTTGCCGCGATGCGCCACGCCGGGCATCTCGACGTGATCGACGCGCATTTCGCCTATCCGGACGGCTACGCTGCGGTATTGCTCGGGCGCAAATTGGGGGTACCGGTGACGATCACCCTGCGCGGAGCCGAAGCGCGGCAGGTGCAAAGTCCGCGCCTTGCCCCGAAGCTGCGCGAGGCGCTCATGAGCGCGACGAAGGTCTTTGCCATGGGCGAGAGCCTGCGCCAGCTCGCCATCGGGATGGGGGTGCCGGACGAGCGGGCCGAGACGATCAGCGACGGAGTGGATGTCGGGAACTTTCGCCCGCATGATCGCGGCGAAGCGCGGGCGGCGCTCGGATTGACGCCGGAAGTGCCTGTGTTGATTTCGGCGGGCTGGCCGGTCGATGAAAAAGGCTGCCACCGGGTCATCGAAGTATTGCCTTCGCTCGTCCGGCGCTGGCCGGGGCTGGTGTACCTGATTGTCGGCGCGGGCGCGCTGGCCGGGCATGACGATACCGCGCTCAAGGCGCATGCGGTGCGTTTGGGCCTGGGCGGCGCGGTGCGTTTTCTCGACGATCTGCCGCTGAATGAATTCCCCGGCCCCTTGTCCGCCGCCGACGTGTTCGTGCTTGCCACGCATACCGGGAGCGGGAGCAGTGCCTTTCTCGAAGCCATGGCCTGCGGCCTGCCGGTGGTGACGACCGAAGTGGGTGTCAGCCGCGAGGCCGTCTGCCGCCCGGATTTGGGCGAACTGGTTCCTTTCGGCGAGCCGTTGGTGCTCGAAGCGGCGCTCGACCGGGCACTGTCGCGGCCATGGGATCGCGCGGCCATCCGGCGGTATGCCGAAACCAATAGCTGGGACGGGCGGATAGGCCGCCTGTGCCGGGTATTCAGCGAACTGACGGGGCGGACGGCGAAAGAGTAAGCCGGGGGCGGCGCATTTCGCGGATTGCCACGGCCCTTCGTGGCCTTCGCAATGACGGGTGATGGGCGGCGCGCATTTCATTCGGTTTCCGCCTGCCGAGGGTGTCGACCGATTTTACATGTTTTTGTAGCCATAAAATATTTATGCCAGTAATCAATTGTTTGGAATCTGGCCCGGTTTATGCTGTACCAATCCGATGCTGCATTGCAATGATCCCGTTTTTTACTTGATGAGGAGATCCATCATGTCCAGACTACTTGCCGTACTGCTATTGACTTTCGGTTCCGCCTCCGCACTGGCCGCTCCGACTACCACCTTCGATGAATGGCGCGAGGACACGGAAAACGGTTTGGTTACCGAGCCACCGGCGCTTGAAACAGCCGAGGCTGTCGAGGGGGTTATCGGCGGTAACTTCTATGTTGTGGATCCGACGCAGCCCGTCGAGTTTACTTTCGTAACCAGCCATGCGGGTCACGACCTTATTCTTTCGGTAGCATCCCTGGATGACGCTGGCAATATTATCGGTGAAGCGACGGTCTTCTCCAAGATAGGAAGTTCCTACCAGACGGAAGCCTACAGAAATACCTCCACACTGAATTTGTTCGAATACGATGCCGAGGGGGCCAGGCTCGTCCTTCATCTGTATGACAAAACAACAAATACATACTACGTCAGCAACGCTGTGCATCCATCTGATGGCAAGTATCACACGGTGGCTTATTATGACTATTACAACGGCCAGACACTTGTCGGGTTCGAGGATTTGCTGACTTCCCAGAATTCCGACTGGGATTACGACGACATCGTGTTCCTGGTGAGCAACGTGCGCCAGGTAAGCCATGCGCCCGAGCCGGAAGCCTACCTCATGCTGCTGGTCGGGCTTGGCCTGGTGGGTGCCGTGGCGCGCAGGCGGCGGGAGCGTATCTGACGGCGGAATGAATTGACAAACCGGACGACGGCGAAAGAGTAAGCCTCGCGCCGGAACACCGGTTTCTGTTACTCCTCGCAGCGGGTTGGGGCATGCCCCCAGCCCGCTTTTTTGTTCCCCGGAAATGTCGACCGATTTTACATATTTGTGCAGGCAAAAACTTGTCTACTATAGTAATCAATTGTTTATAAACAGGCCCGATTTGTGCTTTCTGGTGGCTGTGCTTACACTGTTGTTGTTTACACTAATACTGATTGCTCCGGTACTGCACAACAACTTTTTTATCGAACAATCCGAAGGAGGCCATCATGCCTAAACTGCTTGCCGCGTTTTTATTGTCATTGGGTTCCGTCTCCGCGCTTGCGGCAGAGCCGAGTACGCTTGGCGTTCTCAACGACTGGCTCAAGAGCGAGGATCCCACGGCATCCGTCGGTGCTGCCCAGGGCGTATATGGGGGCACATTTTACGTTGTCGATCTGAACGCTCCCGTCGAGTTCACCTACGTCGGTGGCTATGCGGACCACAATATTGCTTTGTCGATGTATTTCGTCTACGCCTCCGGCGAGCAGAGCAAGCAGAAGGGTATCTACAAGTGGGATGATAATGCCTATTCGGTTGATCTGGCGAAGATTTCAGGTGAATCCAACCCGGTGGTCGAGATTGTTTTCGTGCTGGAGGACATGACCACGTGGAACACCTACAAGAGCAACACCTTGGAGTATTTGGATCACGGGCGGGGTGGGTACCTGAACGATACGAAGTATCACGCGGTCGCTTATTACGACATTTATGATGGTCAGACACTCGTCGGTTTCGAGGATATGTCGAACAGGGAGAGGTCCGACTGGGATTACAACGACTTCGTTGTGCTGGTGAACAACGTGAGCAAAACCCCGGTGCCCTTCGTACCCCCCACGCCTGCCGTGCCCGAGCCGGAAGCCTACGCCATGTTGCTGGCCGGGCTTGGCCTGGTGGGAGCCGTGGCGCGCAGGCGGCGGGAGCGTGTCTGACGGACGGGAAGGGTGATTGTCGGAAAATCTGACATGAGCGGACACTGACCTCCTCCTTTCGTCCGCGAAAAAACAAAGGGCTGCCCCATGGTGGCCCTTTGTTTTTAGAATCCGCGTTCCTTCAGCCGTTTCCCGGAACCACCATGCCCATGCCCCGCGATCCCCAACTGTCGGCGCTCAAACTGCCGCCGCACTCGCTGGAGGCCGAGCAATCGCTGATTGGCGGTCTGCTGCTCGACAACACCGCCTGGGAGCGGATTGCCGATCTCCTCACTGAGGAGGACTTCTACCGCGACGACCATCGCCGCATCTACCGGCACATCTCCCGCTTGGTCGACTTCGGCAAACCCGCCGACGTGGTCACGGTGTTCGAGTCGCTGGAAAAAAACGGCGAAGCCGAACAGGCGGGCGGTCTGGCCTATCTGGCGGAGATCGCCAACAATACGCCTTCGGCGGCCAACATCCGCCGCTATGCGGAAATCGTCCGCGAACGCGCGATCCTGCGCAAACTCGTTGCCGTGGGCGATGAAATCGCGGCCAGTGCGCTCGCCCCCTCCGGCAAAGACCCCAAGACGCTGCTCGACGAGGCCGAAGCCAAGGTATTCGAAATCGCCGAGGCCGGGGCGCGCCACAGTAGCGGCTTCCAGTCGATCCAGCCCCTTCTCAAACAGGTCGCCGACCGCGTGCAGGAACTCTACGACCGCGACAATCCCTCGGAGATCACCGGCGTTCCGACCGGCTTCGCCGACCTCGACGACAAAACCTCCGGCCTGCAACCGTCCGACATGCTGATCGTCGCCGGACGTCCGTCGATGGGCAAGACCAGTTTCGCGCTCAACATTGCCGAGCACGTCGCGGTGGAAAAACATCTGCCCGTGGCGATTTTCTCGATGGAAATGCCCGGCACCCAACTGGCTACCCGCTTCATTGCCTCGGTGGGCCGCATCGACATGCAGAAAATCCGCAATGGCCGCCTCTCCGACGACGACTGGCAGCGCCTCACCATGGCGATGGGCAAACTCTACGACGCGCCGCTCTACATCGACGAAACCCCCGGCCTCAACCCCATCGACCTGCGTGCCCGTGCCCGGCGGCTTGCCCGCCAGTGCGGCAAACTCGGCCTCATCGTGATCGACTACCTGCAACTGATGAACGGCGCGCGCGACACCGACAACCGCGCCACCGAACTTTCGGAAATCTCGCGCTCGGTCAAGGCGCTCGCCAAGGAACTGCACGTCCCCATCATCGCCCTGTCGCAGCTCAATCGCAGCCTGGAACAACGCCCCAACAAACGCCCGGTCATGTCCGACCTGCGCGAATCCGGTGCCATCGAACAGGACGCCGACATCATCATGTTCATCTATCGGGACGAAGTCTACAACCCGGATTCGCCGGACAAGGGCACGGCGGAACTCATCATCGGCAAGCACCGCAACGGCCCGACCGGCATGGTGCGCATGACCTTCCTGGGCGAATACACGCGCTTCGAGAATTTCGCGGGGGGCGGCTTCCAGCACGCGGAATGACGGGGATGCCCGATGTATTCCACGGGTTGATCAGGGGCATGCTGAACAAGCGCCGTAGTGTGCCAGTCTGTTGGATTGCTTCACCTTCGGTTCGCAATGACGGACGCCAGCGGTTGAACCCAAAACGCACTAGAGCGTTTTCGGTTCGGATGATGACATCCGTCATTGCGAGGCGCGTAGCGCCGTGGCAATCCATATGCCCGTGATCCCCGTAATACCGCCCGCCAGTGCGGATAATCGCCGCCGTGTGGATTGCCGCGGGCCTTCGGCCCTCGCAATGACGGGGTGGGAGACTCGTCATTGCGAGGCGCGTAGCGCCGTGGCAATCCATATGCCCGTGATTCCCGTAATACCGCCCGCCAGTGCGGGTAGTCGCCGCCGTCTGGATTGCCGCGGGCCTGCGGCCCTCGCAATGACGGGGTGGAAGATTCGTCATTGCGAGGCGTGCAGCGCCGTGGCAATCCATATGCCCGTAATCCCCGCAACACCGCCCGCCAGTGCGGGTAGTCGCCGCCGTGTGGATTGTCGCGGGCCTACGGCCCTCGCAATGACGGGGTGGGAGATTCGTCATTGCGAGGCGCGTAGCGCCGTGGCAATCCATGCCGCCGTTCGGGCTGGCCTCCGTCACATTGGAATTCGCGGCGCGCGGCGCGTCAGCGCAGGGCTTCGGCGAGCCATTGGTTGAAAGGCTTGGGCTGGTTGAGCGAGCGGTAGATTTCTTCCAGGTTGGCCTTGACCAGTTGGGCATTCGGGTGCCCTTCGCCCAGGCTGCTCGCAATGTCCTTGTAGGCGGTCAGGCATTCGGCGAGAGCTTTGTTGTATTCGCCCCGATTGTATTGAACCTTTGCAATGTTGTTGCGGATCGCGGCGGTGTGGGGATGCTCCGCGCCCAGGGATCTTTCGTTGGCGGCCAGGGCTTTTGCGTACCATGCCAAGGCGTTCCTGTAGTCGTCCTGGCTGCTGTACACCGTGGCAATGCTGTTGTAGACGGCGGCGGTTTCGGGGTGATCCTGGCCGACAACCCTTTCCTGGATCGCCAGGAGCTTCTGGTACCACGCCAGCGCATTGGCGTAGTCGCCCTGGCTGTCGTAGATGGCGGCGATGAAGTTATAGTCCTTGCGGGTGTCCGGGTGTTCCGGCCCTTGCACGCGCTCGCGGGCTTCCAGCCCCTTCTGGTACCACGCCAGTGCGTTGGGGTAGTCGCCCCGGCGGTGGTAGACGCTGGCGATCTGCTTGTGGGTCTTGATGGTGTCGGCCTGGTCGCCGCCGATGATGTTTTCCCGGATCGCCAGGGCCTGTTGGTATTGCTCTATGGCATTGGCGTGATCGCCCTTGCTGAGATTGACCCAGGCGATGTTGTCGTGCGCCGTGGCGACGTCGGGGTGATCCGCGCCCAGGGCCTTTTGCCGGATTTCCAGCGATTGCTGATACCACGCCAGGGCCTGCGCGTATTCGCCCTGGCCGACGTAGAGCAGGGCGATGTCGTCGCAACTCGCGGCGACATCGGGGTGGTACGCGCCCAGGGTTTTCTCCCGAATTGCCAGGGCTTGCCGGTATGCTTCCAGCGCCCCGGCGGTGTCGCCCCGTTCTTGAAGTTCTCGGGCTTCGTTTTCGTAGGTGGCCGCGTCTTTTGCGCCGGATGTCGCTGTCCCGGCATTTTGCGGGGAGGTGCCAGCGGGGTCGCCGGTGACGGCGCAACCGGCGAGAAGGGCCGCGACGAAAAGGGCGTTCAGGCAATTCGGGAAAAACTTCACAACTTTCTCCTATTGAGACAGATTTTGGGCGAGCCACTCGGCAAAAGGTTGCGTATTGTCCGTTTTGTCGTAGGCTCGCGCCAGGTTTCCTCTTACCGCGCGGGTGTGCCGGTTGTTTTCGCCATATCGGGTTGCGAGCGTCCGGTATGCGCTTAAAAGTTCGGTGAGCGCGTTTTCGTAATCGCCTTGTGTGCGATACGCTTCGCCAATGTTACCGCGAATGATGGCGGCGTCGGGAGAGTCCGCGCCCAGGAGTTTTTCCTGGATCGCCAGGGATTTCCGGTACCATTCCAGCGCATCGGCGATATTGCCCTGATGGAAACGCACCATGCCGATATTGTTGTAGGTCGTGGCCGTGCCGATGTTCTGCGCCGTTTCGCTGATGGCCAGGTCTTTGTGGAGCCACTCCAGCGCCCTCGTGTAATTCTGCTGATCGTCGTAGACGAGCGCGATATTGTTATAGGTCGTGGCCGTGTTGGCATCTTTGATGTTTTCCTGAACCGCCAGGGCTTGTTGGAACCATTTCAATGCTTGTGCGTATTGCTTCTGGCAACGGTGCGCTTCGCCGATATTGCTGTTGGTCGAGGCGATGATGCTTTGCATCTGGGTGATATTGTTCCGGGTTTTGGCCGTGGTGTCATGATCCGGGCCGAGTTTTTCTACGAACAGGGGTAATTGTTTCGTGAGATGTCCAAGCGCCAATTCAAAATTGGCGAGGGCTTTCCGGTGCAGGGCCAATGCATTGGCACAATCGCCCTGGCGGTAATACTTTTCGGCGGTTTCGCTGAAAGTTTGCGCTTCCTTGCTGATTTCGTTGAATTTGGCGTGGGGCATTATCCGGGGTTCGGGTTTCGGCGGGGCGTCCTCGGGCGTTTGTTTGGGGCCGAGGTCTTGCAGCAGGGTTTCCATGGAAGGCTCTTCGGGCGGCGGCGCGGGCATGATGGGTTCCGCTGGCAGGGAGAGGCTCTCCGGTACATCTTCGGTCTGCAAGTCCAGATTGAAGACCACGGCGATGGCAGTGGCGATGGCGGCAATGAGCAGTATGGGGATGTACGCTTCCAGTCCCGGTTTTTCGTCTTTGTCCTGCGCGGCGGCAACGGTGTCCGTCATGAAACCCGTCGTGTTCGGCGCGAGGCTTGTCGCGCCGGTGGCAAGGGTTGTGGTGTCGAGGGCAAGAATCATCGAGTCCGAGGCAATGGTCGTCCGGGGGGTGAGGGTCGTCGCTTCCGGTGGCGCGGTGGTGTCCTCGGTCTGCCCGGCGGGGTTTTCTGCTTGCACGGTCGTGTTTTCGGTTTGCCCGGTCGTGTTTTCCGGCGGCACAGTCGCGGGTTTTGCTTGTTCGGCGGTGTTTTCGGGGTGTTCGGTGGTGTTTTCCGTGTTCATGCTGGACCTCGTGTTAAACAGGTAGTGAGACGAGATGTGCCAGCGCGGCGGGTGCCGCGCCAGGGGTATGCGGGAGTGTGCCCAGGAGCGGCGCGTCGATGCGTTGGCGCAGGGCGTCGATGTTCTCGGACAGGCGCGGCATTTCCGGCTCCGGGGCGTTGGCGATCCAGCCCGCCAGGGGCAGGCCGCGCGCGGCAATGGCTTCGGCGGTGAGCAGGGCGTGATTGATACAGCCCAGTCGCAGGCCGACGACGAGGATGACGGGCAGGCCCAGTTCGCGGGCGATGGCCGAGGCGTCGAGGTGTTCGCCCAGCGGCGCGAGCAGGCCGCCGACGCCTTCGACGATCAGGCGCTCGCAACGCTGCCGCAGTGTGTCGAAAGCCTGGTGGATGTGTTGCGGGTCGATGCGGATGTTTTCGTCTTTCGCCGCGATGTGCGGCGAGGCGGGGGCGCGCAGGCAATAGGGGGTGATGAGGGCGGGGCCGGGGTCGAAGCTGCCTGCCGCACGCAGGCGGGCGGTGTCTTCGTTGATTTGTTCGTCCCCGATGGGCTGTGTGCCCGCCGCGACCGGCTTCATGCCGAGGGCGACGAAGCCTTGGGCGCGCGCGGCATGGATGAGGGCGCAGGTCACGGCAGTCTTGCCGACTCCGGTATCGGTTCCGGTGACGAACCAGGCACGGAATGCCGTCATACAGGCTTCCTCAGGGCGAGCAGAATCAAATCGTAGGTCGCGGGCAGTGCGCCGCCGGGGCGACGGAACGCTTCGTAGGCGGACTGGAGTGTTTGCCAGCCGCGTCGTCCGAGCGGTCGTCGCCGCCGCTTTTCGCCGACAGTGCGCGCGCCAATAGCCTTGATGTTACCAAGGAGTTCGCGTAAATCGGCGGCGATCTCGTAAAGCAATATTTGTCCATGCGCTTCGATGGTGAGGCCCGCGGTGCGGGTGATGGCGAACCAGTGGGCGATGTCGGGGAAGTCGATGACGTGAACATCGTCATCGACAGCGGCGAAGGCGGCGCGCAGTTCGTGCAGGGTTTGCGGGCCGAGCGTGGCAATCCGGGCCGTGCCGCCCGGTCTGAGCACGCGGGCGGCTTCGGCGAGCGCCTTGGCCGGGTCGCACCATTGCAGGGCGAGGCTCGACCAGTAGAGGTCGACCGTGGCATCGGCGAGCGGCAGGTGTTCGATGTCGGCGCACAGGGGCAGGGCGTCGAAGGCGCGGGCGCGGGCGAGCATGGCGGGGGAAAAGTCGAGCGCGATCCGGCACGCTTGGGGGAAGCGCGCCGCCAGTCCGGGCAGGGCCTGTCCGGTGCCGCAACCGGCGTCGAGCACGCAGCGCACGGTTTGCGGCGGTGTTTGCGCGAAGGCTTCCAGGCGCGCCGATGCTTCGCGTTGTACGCGGGCGGCGGTGTCGTAGGTGGCGGCGGCGCGGTCGAAGGCGCGGCGGATTTCGTGCTTGCGGGTGGGGGCGGGCATGGTTTCAGTCGAAGTCCGCGCGCAGGTGTGCGCGGATTGCCGCCACGCATTCGTCGCAGGCCGAAACCGGCAGCGCGTGGCCGCGATGTGCCAGCATGTGCAGCCGGGCGCGGGGCAGCGCATCGGCAAGCCAGCGCGCGGCGGCGGGGGGCATCAGCGCGTCGCCATTGCCGTGGATGAGGCAGACGGGTTGCCCGATGGCCGCGAGGCTGGCGCGGAGGTCGGTAGTGGCGAGGATGTGCAGGCCGTCCGCGAGTGTTTGATGTGCTTGCCCATCGCGTGGCGTGCAGACGGTTTCCGAGAGCTTGCGGAGCAGATGATTGCGGGCATCTTCGCCGAGGGTCTGCAAGGCGAGAAAGCGCCGCAGGGTTGCCGCGGGGTCGCGGGCATGGCCTTCGATGAAGCCTTGGACGGTTTTTTCGTCCAGCCCGTGCGGCCAGTCGGGGCTGGCGACGAAGCGGGGCGTGCTGCCAATGAGCACCAGGCGGGCAACTTGTTGGGGTCGGACGCGGGCGAGTTCGAGCGCAAGCAACGCGCCCAGCGACCAGCCGATGAGGATGGCATCGCGCGGCAACGCGGGGGCCAATGCTTCGGCCCAGGCGGCGAGGCTGTTTCGGGGGCGGGTTGTGTCGGTGCCGTGGCCGGGCAGGGCGGGCATGCGAATATCGGACGCCTCATCGTCCAGTGCGGCGGCCATTGCTTGCCAGATCGCGGGTGTCATCGCCCATCCGTGCAGGAACACCAGCGGTTTTGCCTTCACAAACGGGTTTCCAGTCGGTTGATGGCGTCGATCAGGCGCGCGACATCTTCCGGCGTATGCGCCGCCGACAGCGTGATGCGCAGCCGCGCGCTGCCTTCGGGCACCGTGGGCGGGCGGATGGCGGGCACCCAGAGACCTTCGTCCATCAACGCATCGGCAAGCGCCAGCGCGGCGGCGTTGTCGCCGACGACGAGGGGCTGGATGGGGGTGCGCGAGGGAAGGAGCTTCCAGCGTTTTTGCGCGAGACCGGCGGCGAGGCGGGCGGCCAGCGCGGCAAGCCGGGCGCGGCGGGCATCGCCCTGTTCGATCAGCTCGACGCTGGCGAGCAGGGCTTGCGCCAGCGCGGGAGGGGAGCCGGTGGTAAAGATGTAGGTGCGCGTTTTCTGCATCAGCCATTCGATGACTTCTTCCGCGCCCGCGACGAAAGCGCCCGCGACGCCCGCCGCCTTGGAAAGCGTGCCGACCTGGATCAAGCGCCAGCTCTCGATCGCATCGCCGGGCAAGCCCGCCTCGGCCAGCGCGCCGCGCCCCTGCGGCCCGAGCACGCCGAAGCCGTGGGCATCGTCGATCAGCAGCCAGGCATCGAAGCGCACGGCGAGCGCCATCAGCGCCCGCAGGGGGGCGACATCGCCATCCATGCTGAATACGGCATCGCTCACGATAAGTTTTGTCGGCGCGTCGCTGGCGGCCAGCAGGCGTTCGAGCGTGGCGACATCGAGATGCGGGTAGCGGTGCGCCTTGGCGCGCGACAGCAACATGCCGTCGATGAGCGAGGCGTGATTCAGCCGGTCGGCGAAGATGGCGTCGCCGCGTCCGGCCAGCGCCGGAACGATGCCGCAATTGGCCATGAAACCGGCGGGGAACACCAGCGCCCGCTCGCGCCCGGTAAAGGCCGCAAGCCGCTGTTCGAGCGCGTGCTGCACGGTGTAATGGCCGGACACCAGGTGGGACGCGCCCGCGCCCGCGCCCCATCGCCGCGCCCCTTCGGCCAGCGCATCGGCTAGGCGGGGGTCTCCGGCCAGGCCGAGGTAGTCGTTGCTGCAAAAGGCGAGATATGCCTTGCCGTCGATGCGCACGCGGGGCGAGCAAGGCTGTTCGTTGTCGCGGCGGATGCGGCGCAGGTGATTGCGGTCGAGCGTGGCGAGTGCGGCGCGCAGAGGGTCGAGGCGGTTCATGCCGCCGCCTTGTCGGGCGTGGCCCCGGCGACGGACAAGCGCCGCCCGCACAAGCTTGCGCGCGGCACATGCTGCCTGTTTCCCCGTGATGTCCGCCGCGCGACGATGGCAGCGTATTTTTCTTTTGTCAAAATGAAATGGAACATTCGATCTACCCTGGCCGGAGCATTCTAGCGGCTTGTCCCAAGCCTTTCAACGAATCGCCCATATTTCAAAAGTTTGTAACAGTGCATTCGCCGAAACGGTACCCAATGAAAAACGCGCCCGAAAGCGCGTTTCCAGGGCGATCCGGCATTGGCGGACTTAGAGCGTTCTCGGTTCGGATGATGACATCCGTCATTGCGAGGCGCGCAGCGACGTGGCAATCCATATGCCCGTGATTCCCGCAGTACCGCCGGTCAGTGCGAGTAGTCGCCGCCGTGTGGATTGCCGCGGGCCTTCGGCCCTCGCAATGACGATCAGTTTGATAGGAGCCTCATAAAGGTGATTTGCTCTAACGACGCTGCTGCTGCGGTATGCGCTTGACCGTGAAGGGAACCGTGGTGGCCAGTGTCGCATTGTTTTTCGGGCTGTCCTTACGGTAGAAGCGGATTTCGTAAGAGCCGGATTCGTGCGGGGCATGAAACAGCAGTTCACGATTGCCCGCGGGCAGGGGGGTGAGATCGGAGATGTTCTCGTTATGCCCGGTGCCTGCTTCGTAGATGGCCAGGAATGCGCCGTCCTTTCTCATCCGGTCGGTGACGCCATTGAGTGTGACGCCGATTTCCTCGCCGCCTGCATAGGTTTTTTTGTCCAGCTTCACGGTGACTTTCACCTCGCCCTCGACCGTGAAAGGCACGCTGATGGCCAGGGTATCGTCATTGGCCGGGGGTTTGCGGTAGAAGCGGATTTCGTAGGCTCCCGTTTCGGGCGGGGTGGAGAATTCCACCAGACTGATACCGGTGTCGACGCGGCTTTCATAAAAATAGCCGCTGCCATGGACGCCGCCCGCCCGGTAGATGGCCAGCGTCGCGCCATCCTTGTTCATCCGCTCGGTTACACCGTTCAGCGTGGCAGTAATCTCCTCACCCCGTGCGTAAACGGTTTTGTCCAGTGCCAGGGTGACATCGACATCGCCATCGACGACGAACGGCAGGCTGCCACGCAGTGCGTCCTGGCTTGGCGGCGCTTTCTGGTAGAAACGCAACTCGTAGTTGCCCTGCCTGGCGGGGGCGGAGAACGCCACCTGACTCTCCCCGGCATGAAGATAAACGTATTCGAGGCGCTCGTCATGCCCAGAGCCGGGCACGTAGATACCCAGGAAAGCCTTGTCGTTGTCCAGCCTCTCGGTGACGCCGACGAGCGTGGCGACGATTTCCTCGCCGCGAAGATAGCGGCCCTTATCCAGGCTGATCGTCACTTCGCTGGAAAAAAGTGTTCCGCAAGCGGAAACAAGCAGTACGGATGCCGCAAGCAGCGTGAGCGCGAGACGCCGCGCGAGAAGGTGTGTCATGGAATATTCCCTCCGGTGAGTGTGGAAGTGTGTGGGCGGAAATGATTCTCCGATACCGCCACGGCAAAATCAATACACACGATGAAACGGCGCGCGAACGGCGGCGTTGGCGCACGGGCAAAAAAACACCCGGACGGGCCGGGTGAAAATCTCCTGTAAAGGAGAGGGAGGGAACCCGCGCGGGATGCCCGGTGAAGGCATCCCGCAAATAAACAAGTATTAGCGACACATGTCCGGGATGCTGTCCCGCAAAATGGGCCGCCAGGCAGAAATTATCCTTGCCTTTTAGTTGCTTAAGGCTGCGGAAAATCCGTGATGCGACTTTCCGCCGTGATGATTTGCTGCCCTGCACAATCGCTAGTGTAGTACATGCGCGGCGCTCTTGCAAAGCAAAGTTAGAATGGCGGTCGTTCAAAAGGAGCTTTATTTCATGTCTGATCTGCTTGCCCGCCTGAATCCGCAACAAGCCGAAGCCGTCACACTGCCCGCGCAGCATGCGTTGGTGCTTGCCGGGGCGGGATCGGGCAAGACGCGGGTGCTCACGACCCGCATCGCCTGGCTGCTCAACAACGGCCTGGCATCGCCTTCGGGCATCCTCGCCGTCACCTTCACCAACAAGGCGGCGCGCGAAATGCAGTCCCGTATCGAGGCCATGCTCTCCGCCAGCCCGCGGGGAATGTGGATCGGCACCTTTCACGGCCTGTGCAACCGTCTTTTGCGCGCGCATCACCGCGATGCCGGACTGGCCCCGCTTTTCCAGATTCTCGACATTGCCGACCAGCTTTCGGCGATCAAGCGCCTGCTGAAAACGCTCAACGTCGATGACGAAAAATTTCCGCCGCGCGATCTGTTGTATTTCATCAACACGCACAAGGAAGCGGGCCTGCGACCCCATGCCATCGAACCCGCCGACGACTACACCCGCCGCCGCGCCGCGCTCTACCAGGAATATGAAGCCCAGTGCCAGCGCGAATCCGTGGTCGACTTCGCCGAACTCCTGCTGCGCTGCTACGAACTGCTCCAGCGCAACGAGCCGATTCGCCGCCATTACCAGCAGCGTTTCCGCTACATCCTGGTCGACGAATTCCAGGATACCAACACCCTGCAATACCGCTGGCTGAAACTGCTGGCCGCCGAGGGCGGGGAGGGCGGCGCGGCGCTTTTCTGCGTGGGCGACGACGACCAGAGCATTTACCGCTTTCGCGGCGCGGAAGTGGGCAACATGCGCGACTTCGAGCGCGAATTCCAGGTTCGCCATGTCATTCGCCTCGAACAGAACTACCGCTCGCACGGCAACATCCTCGACGCCGCCAACGCCATCATCCGCAACAACGGCGACCGTCTCGGCAAGAATCTCTGGACGGACAGGGGCGCGGGCGAGCCGGTGCGGGTTTTCGAGGCGATGAGCGACGGCGACGAGGCGCGCTGGATCGTCGAAGAAATCCAGGCGCTGGTGCGCGACGGCGCGATGCGTGCCGACATTGCCTTGCTGTATCGGTCGAACGCGCAGTCGCGGATACTCGAACACCAGCTTTTTGCGAGCGGCATCCCGTACCGCGTCCATGGCGGGCTGCGCTTTTTCGAGCGTCAGGAAGTCAAGCACGCGCTCGCTTATCTCCGGTTGATCGCCAACGCCGACGACGACACTGCCTTCATGCGGGTTGTGAACTTTCCCACGCGGGGCATCGGCGCGCGCTCGCAGGAAGTGCTCCAGGATGCCGCCCGCGCCGGGAACACCAGCCTCCATGCCGCCGTGTCGCGCCTGAGCGGCAAGAGCGCCGTTGCGCTCGGGCATTTCACGCGGCTGATCGACGACCTGCGCCGCGAAACCGAAACCCTGCCGCTGCCCGAACTGGTGGAGCACGTCATCGAGCGCAGCGGCCTGCGCGCCCACTATCGGGCGGAAAAGGAAGGGCAGGACAGGCTGGAGAACCTCGACGAACTCATCAATGCCGCCGACAACTTCCGCGCCGAATCCTCCGGCGGCGAGGCGCTGGCGCAGCCGCACGCGCTGCTGGCGGATTTTCTCAACCATGCCTCGCTCGAAGCCGGAGACCACCAGGCCGGGGCGGACGCGGACGCCGTGCAACTGATGACCGTGCATGCGGCCAAGGGGCTGGAGTTCGACGCCGTTTTCCTCAGTGGCCTGGAAGAAGAGCTTTTTCCGCACGCCAACAGCCTGAGCGACCTTCGCGGCCTGGAAGAGGAACGGCGCTTGATGTATGTGGCGGTGACGCGCGCGCGCGAGCGGCTGTATTTATCCTGCGCCCAGGAACGCGCCCTGCATGGGCAGTACCATTACCACCAGCGTTCGCGCTTTCTCGAAGAGGTGCCGATGGAACTGGTCAAGTGGCTGACGCCAGGAGGGTATTACCCTCAAGGCCGGACGGTCGCCTTCGGCGGTTCCGCCAAGGCCGCGTTCGCCGCCACGCCGGGGGGCAATCTGCCCGGCGGTCTGCGCATCGGGCAAAACGTGCGTCACCCGAGCTTCGGCCTCGGCGTGATCGTCGCCACCGAAGGCTTCGGCAGAGAAGCCAAGGCGCAAATCAACTTCGGCGACGCGGGCGTCAAATGGCTGATTCTTTCGCTGGCGAAGCTCGAAGCGGCTTGAGCCTCGTCACAGGCCGTCGGTGCCAATGTGTCGCTTTATGCCTAAGTGCTTTGTCTGCCCCAATCGTCATTGATCCAATTGAGAATGCTATTAATCATACCATCTCCTTTAGGGCGTCCCGACGGTGCTCTGGGGTTTGTTCTGGGGGGATGTTTCTTTTCCGAGCATGGCTGAAACAGCCTTTCTTTCTGTGCTTGGACATCCGTTTTTTCCATATCGACTTCGGCGCAGAAATCGTCCAGGCAGCCGAAGAATTTATCGTACAGGTCTTGCAGTCGTTTCAGCCGGGTTTCAAGGCTCTTGGTGTGAGTGATGCTTTTTTTCAAATCCTGTAGCCCCTCTTTTAGCAGGTTTTCCGGGTTGTCCGCGTCGCTGGTGATGACCTCCACATCCATAAGCAGACTGTCGATTTTCTCCCGATACAGATCCATTTGCTGGTCGTCCCGGTATATCTCTTCCACATAGGGGCGAAAGATGTCACACAGCATGCCATTCAGATGTTCGTAGTGTTTGTGCGAGGCTTTGTTATTTTCCGACAGGAAGTCGAACAGATTTTGTCCTCGCACGGCACGGACTTCTCTGCGGTGCGAACTGTAGACACTGATACCGGCGTATAACAAATCGCTGTCTTTCAGGCATTCCTCGAAGGTGTCCAGAATTTTCTCAATTTCGCAGGGAGCCTTCTGTTCCGGCTTGCTGGCCACGACGTACAAGGGGCGTTCCTCCGATCTGCCGAATTCGAGCTTGTCCAGAAAGTCCAGGTCGGACTGTGGAATCGTGCCCTGGTCAGCGTTGACTAGCCAGATCAGAAAACTCGCGTCCTTGATGTATTCCCGTGCTGTTTCCGCATCGTTTTTGGCCAGACTGACGGGCGGATTATAGCCAGGCGTGTCAATGAAGCACAGGTGCCCGAAATGTTCCTCCGGCATTGGTACGTTGACAATGACGTAGGGAATGATCTCCTTGAGGGCAAAAGGAAATTGTTCCTGAAAGTCGTGCGAGATGTCCTCGTATATCTCTTTGGATATTTCAAAGAAGCCGCCTCGGTAGTTGATGCCCTCGATCTGCGCTTGGGGAGCGCAAAGGACATAGCTCGGGATGATCGTGACCGGACAAATTCCTTCCGCCAGCCGAACGTCGGCATTTTCGTCGATCAGGCTGTTGATGAATGCCGATTTGCCGCTGGAATAACCGCCGCCGATGGCACCCATGGTTTTGCTGTGCAGGGCCGGACACTGAGAGAAACGCTGCATTTCCGCAATGATATGTTGAAACTGTTGGTAGGGCACGGTGTCGTTGAGTGCCGCTTCGTGATCGCAGAATTCTCTGAAATCGTTTTTGACCAGAGTGCGAAACTTTTGTATGGATTTGTTTTTGGCACTGCCTGCCCCCAAGGCATCGTTGATCAGTGAAAAATCGCGGAGTCGCCGCTCTTTTTCCCGGATGTCGTTCTGTAAAACGTCAATTTTCCCGGCCATTGCTTCCTTGTCCCGTTGCAGGCCGACCCTCTCGTTTTCCAGTGCGTCGATATGGGCGTCGATGCCGCGAAGCGTATCCCGTGCGGCGTTCAATATCTTTTTACGCGAGAACAGAACATGTCGCCCGAGCTTTCCAAGTGCATCGTCCAATGCCTTCGTTTCCATCTTCATGCCTCCCCAAGTGTATCCAGTTCGGAGAGGCACTTGTTCAGCCGTCTCACGGTGGTTTCCTTGTTCTCGATGTCTTTTTCCAACATTTCCAGTCGGTTGCGAATGTCGCTGAAGACTATCTTAGACAATTTCTTCTCTCCTCCTTTGGCGGAACAGACGATTTTCTCAATGGATCTGTTTGCATGTTCTCGGTACTGACCCTCCAGATTGCTTATATAGGACTCGACTTCGTCCATGAAGTGTCTCGCGGCATCATCTTTCAGTATGCCCGATTTATCGCTTTTGAACAGCTTTATTTCCACGTCCGGCAGGCGCATGCTGTTCATGCGGTCGCGTAGCGCTTCTTTCAACATGAAATCAAAGTGCTCGGCGTCCTCGACGGACATATCCAGTTTGCCCATGATTTTCAGTTTGTCCATGATTTCATCCGGCACCTTTTCTTTCCAATTTAGTTTGGCCTCGTCCACGGCGTCGGTTAGTTCGTCCTGTAATTTTTTGACCAGATTCTCTACGCGAGCTTTCATCGCGCCCGTGCGCACTGTGGTAACTTCTTCCGTATAGATATAGCGTTCGCGTCCCCAGTCGTCACTGATCCAATTTAAAATGCTATTAAACACACCATTTCCTTTACGGCTCCCCGTTCTCGGTTCCTTTGTTTTTTCGACGGTGTTCTGGATTTCGCGCTGGGTATTATTGAACAGTTTGTTGGCTTGTGTTTTTACCGTATTGCGCAATTCCACTCGGAATCGCTCAAGCAAACCCTCATAGGTTCCGTCCATCACCTTGCTGCCCGTTTCAAGTAGTTCTTCGTTGGCTTTTTTATCTGCCAGCACTTGTGCTATGTCCGTTTCGCGTACCCGGGTAATCTGTTCTTCAACGCTTTTTTTCAGCCCAAGCCGGTAGTCCTGTATCGTCTTTGCCTGGCCTTTCAGATAATCAGTTCGCCTACTTTTAATGATGTTGTCTTTGGCTTTCCGGGCCGCGTTCAGTCCGTTTTGCACCGTCGAGACGTTCGCCAGTTTTTCCAGCGTGGCAGCAGCGCTTGCGTCACTGTCGAAGTAATCCGGGTAGTTCCGGGCGAGGTTCTCCCAGGCGGTGTTCATACCAGCGTCCCAGGCTTGCCGTTCGCCGAGGCGTTGCTTCATGGCGTGGCAGATGGCGGAAGTGAGCATCACGCGCTCCTTGCCGCCGTTTATGAGCGGGTCGAATACGTTGCCCACTTCCGGATAGTCGCGCTTGAGATCCTTCAGCCTGTCCACCGCGAGATTGCCCAAGGTGCTGCGGGTCATTTCCAGCGCCCGATCGAGATTGCCACGGCTTTTCTTCAGAACATCGCCATGAAGCGGCGAATCCGCTTGTGCGGCAACGATGTACATTTCGCGCACGCCTTCCCTGGCTGTGATCCTGTCCATGAGATCGGTGTCTTCCTTGCTCAGGAATTGCCAGGCGGGGCTGACGATGAGCACCACATCGCATTTTTTCAGGTAATCCTGCGTGCGTTGTTCGCGGGACTTCACCGGGTCGTTGATTCCGGGGGTATCGACAACCTGGATATTGCGCAGCGGCTCTATCGGCAGTTCCAATGTCACGCTCTTGGTAAAGGGCATCAGCGCGCCCTCCGCACCAACGTAATCGGCAAGTTTGTTCTTGAGATCGTCCTCATCATCGGCAGTGATGCGTTCCCGTTCCTCGGCCTTGGAACGGTTTTTCATTTCATCCAGCCGACCACTTTTCTTCATGCGTTCGTAGTGGTCGAAGTAAGCCGAGCAGCAGTGTCCGCGAAGTTTCAGTTCTGCCCGTCGCCTGGCTTTGTCGTCGCTTTCGGGCACGCTTTCCGCTTGCGCCCTGCCTTGGCGGGCAGGATTCTTCCTTTTGTCTTCGATCTCCTTTTTGATTTTCTGAATGTGCCTGTCGCGCGTGTCGGCAAAATCTTGATGCCCCTTCTCGATCAGCGCGATGTCCTCCGGCGTGAAATACTCCACCGACGCGGCGAATTGCTTGCCGTAGGTGATGATCGTCAGGCTGGCGGTCATCGGCGTGGCGGCCTTGGGCAGGATGTCCTTGCCGTCGAACAGGACGGCGTTGAGCAGGGAGGATTTACCGGCCTTGACGCGCCCGATGATGCCGATGTTGAGCAGGCGCTGCTCTTCGTCCAGTTCGCCGAGTTGTTTTCGCAGAACGTTCTCAGACGGGACGCCCAGTTCCTGACGTATCCGCCCGGCTTCTTCGACGACGAAACCGTCGTATTTGGCGACAATGTCTTCCAGTTTGACCAGTTGGTCGACGATTCCTTCGCTCATGCTATTTCTCCAAATAGTTCATTGACGGCGGCGTTTACGGCGTCGCGCACTTTTTCCAGCCTCTCGATGTCCCGATCTCGTTCGGCTGTGTTGCTGCCCTTTTCCCGCAGGGCGGCTTCGAGTTCGGCCCTTTTCTGGCCGATCTGTTCTTCGTATTGGGCACGCGCCTTTTCGATCATGCTGCGCGTGGCATCGTTGAAAAGCCTTTGCAGTTCGGGGCGAATCTGACGCTTGATCTGCGGAAAGACTTCGCCCAGAAAGGCGACGCGCAATTTTTCGTCCATTTGGGACTCGTTGATTTTCCCGAAGATTCCACCGAGTATTTCAGGCAGAAAGGCCACCACGATGCCCAGTACCGGGTTGGCGATGGTAGCCGCGCCGATACCTGCGACTTTGGCGGTCGCAGGCAGGAGCGTTTTTACCGCAGTTTCCGCCACGGAAAAAGCCAGCCTGTCGGAGATTTGGGACTCGATGATTCCAGCGAGCTTTTGTATGAACTCGCTACTGACACCCAAGTCGCTCATTACCCTGTCCAGGCTTTTCAGCGAACCGGATACCCTGTCCAGGCTTTTAAGCGAACCGGACAGGTCGGAGACGATTTCCCGGTTTACGTCGCCCAGGTGCCGACTCACGGAAATGTTCAACGCGCTACGCACGATGTCGCTCAAACAGCATTCGGTCGCCGCCATATTCTTGCGTCGGGCGGAGGCGATCAGTTCATCCAGCGCGTCTTCCAATGCCTCGCCAACGTCCGAGAGAACGTCCTTGATGACGGTATCGCCCGAATTACGGCGCGAAAGGTTTTCAAGCTCATCTTTGGCGCAGCGTTGTAGTTTGTCGAGCGCATCTTTCAGTCCGTCGATAGCGCGGGAAACAATCTTCCTGTCTTTTTTCAGCGCATGGATGTGAATATTGATGGCATCGATCAGGCCGTCGGCGACTTCCTGCGCCGGGTTCCGGAAGATGTCGAAAAAGAGGCTTTCGGCGTTGATGCTCTTGAGCAGGCTGATTGCCGCGTCCGGTGACGCCTGCGATATGGGAACGACTTCGCCCGCGAAGTCGCCATTGTCGCGCAGTGTTTCCGTGAAATGCCTCGCCAGTTCGGCGACATCGTCTTGCGACCTGAGATCGGACTTGGTGAGGAAAAACGACATGCCATGCGAGAATTCGGCGATCTCCCGCACGTGCCGCAGCAGGCTGCTGGAAACGGTACCTTCTTCCGCGCTGACCAGCACGAGGTAATGGCAGCCGCGCTCGATGTAGGCCATGATGGCCTTGTTGTGCGCGTCCAGCGGGGAGTTGAAGCCGGGCATGTCCACCAGCACCAGCGGCTCGATGTCCTGGAGGCGCGTGTTGTTGAGATACAGGCGGGCGTAGTGGTATTGCGCGGCGTTCTGGGCCACCGTTTCGATTTCATCCACGCCGAAGCGCGCGATGCCGCCGTCTTCCCTTACGGCCTCGATGCGTTCCTCGACAGCGTAACGCAGTTCCGTCGCCAGCGAGGTTTCCGGGGTGATCGCCACGGGTAGCCTGTCTTCGTTCAGTATTTTGTTGATGAGCGTGGACTTGCCGGAACTGAACGCGCCGACCACGGGCACAAGCAATTCCTGGTTGCGGACTGATCGCTCCAATTGCGCGATGGTTTCGACCATGTTTCCGGACAGGCCAGCGGGCTGGATTTTCTCGGTGAGCGCGCCGCAGTAGGCGATCAGGGCTTTTTGTTTTTCGAGCATGATTTATCCTTTCATTTCATGGGTTTGGGATGTGTCGTGCCGGGGGGCGGGATGCGGTTCAGCGGCCCGTCGGCGTGCGATCGAAAACGCCCGACAAGAGGCGTTCTATGAGCTTGGGGGGACGTGTGTTCAGGTTTTCGTTGCCGCATTCGGGACAGGCGTCGAAACAGTCACGGCCCGCGATCAGGCAATCGCTTTGCGGCGCGACCGTCTTCGACCAGCCGCAGGCAGGGCATTCGTAGGTTATCGGGTGGGGTCTGACGGGCATGGATTTAGCTCCCTGCATCCTTTCGCGGTCGTTTCAATGACGAATGAAACGGTGCTACGGCAGGCGAAATATCCGCGCATCCGGGAAAAACGCGAAACGACGCGCCCGGATGGGAAGGAAAAGCGGGGTAGGGGATTGGCGCGAGGTGCGCCGGAAGGCGCGCGTGTGCGGCGCGGTTTAGCGCGGAACCGGCAGGGACGCGGATGCGTTCATGCAGGTTGCAGGTTGCAGGTTGCAGGCTGCAGGCGCATTATACCAGAACTCATTGATTTGTCAAGGTATTTTTTTGCTCGCCATGCTTGTCGGGAAAACCGCATCCCGGTCGGACTCGGCGCAAGGATGTAATGATAACGATGTTGACGTAATACGTCAATCTGCTTGATCGTACTCTTGTCACGGTCGGGCGAAGTGCGGGCGTCAACCGCAAGCTTGCTGAGCAGATATACTCCGCCTTGCACTGAATACGAGGACAAAGGCGGGCATGCCGCGATGCAAATCAATATCCCCAATCTGCTGACCTGGATGCGAATCGCCCTGATCCCTGTGTTCATCGGTATTTTCTACTTGCCCGACGACTGGATGGGCATGGCGCAAAAAAACCTGCTGGCCATGATCCTTTTCGTCGCCGCTGCGATTACCGACTGGCTCGACGGCTATCTCGCCCGCGTCCTGCGGCAGACTTCGGCCTTCGGTGCCTTTCTCGACCCCGTGGCCGACAAGCTGATGGTGGCCGCGGCGCTCATCATGCTGGTGCAGCTCTCGCGCGTCGATGTGCTCATTGCCATTATCATCATCGGGCGCGAAATCACTATTTCGGCCCTGCGCGAATGGATGGCGCGAGTGGGGGCGTCCGCCAGCGTGGCCGTGGCCTATATCGGCAAGCTCAAGACGACGGCGCAAATGTCCGCCATTCCGGCGCTACTCTACAACGATACCTTTTTCGGTATCGACATCCGCCTCATCGGCAGCATCCTGATCTACGTCGCCGCCGCGCTCACCCTGTGGTCGATGGGGTATTACCTCAATCGCGCCATGCCCACGCTGGCGAAACGCGGCGATTGATTCTTCCCGCAGCGTTTCTTTATTTCCGGTGCGGGCGTCTCGCGCTGAAAGTGCGGGGGGGCACGGCGGGCGCGGGCCGTTCCGGCGTTTCTTCGGGCAGGACGACGTTGACTTCCATGACTTCGTAGGTGTCTTGCCTGCTGAACTGGATATTGATGTCGCTCGGGTTGACCTTGACGTATTTCGAGATGACCTGGAGCAATTCGTCCTTCATCGCCGGAATGTAGTCCGTCCGTCCGGAATTGGGACTGCGCTCGTGCGCAATCAGGATCGCCAGGCGGTTTTTGGCGATTGCCGCCGTTTTCTTCTTTTCGCCGAAAAGACGACCAAGAAATGACATGTTACTTGCCTCCGAACAGGCGCTTGATGAAGCCGGGCTTCTCGAAATTGACGAAACGCAGGGGGCGCTGTTCGCCGAGGAAACGGGCGACGACATCGGTATAGGATTCAGCGACGTTCGACCCGTTGAGATGGATGGCCGGAATGCCCTGGTTGGAAGCATGGAGCACGGCTTCCGATTCGGGAATGACGCCGAGCAGCGGAATGCGCAGTAGTTCCTGCACATCCTTGTAGGAAAGCATCTCGCCGTTTTCGACGCGCTTGGGGGCATAGCGGGTGAGCAGCAGGTGCTCCTTGACCGGCTCGCTGCCGTCGCGCGCGCGCCGGGATTTCGATTGCAGGATGCCGAGTATGCGGTCGGAGTCGCGCACGGAGGAGACTTCCGGATTGGTGGTGACGATGGCTTCGTCGGCGAAGGTGAGCGCCATGATCGCGCCGTGTTCGATTCCGGCGGGGGAGTCGCACACGGCGTAGTCGAAGCCCATGCTGTCGAGTTCCTTGAAGACGGCTTCGACGCCTTCTTCGGTGAGCGCCTCCTTGTCGCGCGTCTGCGAGGCGGGGAGGATGAAAAGGTTGTCGTTGTCGCAGTGTTTGTCCTTGATGAGAGCCTGGTGGAGCTTGGCCTCGCCGTGGATGACGTTGATGAGGTCGTAGACGACGCGCCGTTCGCATCCCATGATGAGGTCGAGGTTGCGCAGGCCGACGTCGAAGTCGATGACCGCTGTCTTGAAGCCGCGCAGGGCCAGCCCCGAGGCGAACGCTGCGCTGGTGGTGGTCTTGCCGACCCCGCCCTTGCCGGAAGTAACAACGATGACTCTCACTTTTTCCCCTCGAAAATAGGTCGGTTTCAGGCGATCTGTAGCGGTTCGATGATAATGGATTGATTGCGCGCCGAGGGCTTCAGATGCACCATCACGGGCTGTCCGGCGATGGCCCCCGGCACGCCCCGTTCGAACGTGCGGTATACCCCGGCGATCGCCACCAGTTCCGGGCCGAAGCAGGTAGCGATGATACGCGCTCCGGCGTTGCCGTTTGCCCCGGCCAGCGCGCGGCCCGCCAGCGGGCCGAAGCAGTGGATGTTGCCGTCGGCGATGACTTCCGAGCCGGGGCTGATCCCGGCCAGGAGAACGAGGTCGCCGCCCTGGGCGTAAATCTGTTGTCCCGAGCGCACCGGACGGTCGACGAACAGCGTGGATGCCGCCGGGACGAAGGAAGAAGACGGCGGTTCTTCGGTCGGACGGGGTTTTGCCGCTTGCCTGGGGTGTTTTTCCGGCTCGCGTGGCGCGTTGTCGAGTACGGCAAGGCCAAGTCGGCGCGCGGCGGCAAGGCGGGGTTCGTCCGGCAGGGCACGCACGCCGACGGGTTGCAGGCGGTAGCGCCGTAACAGGGACAGCAGGCCGCTCCAGTCGATATTTTCGGGTATATCCGGGAGCGCCGAGAAGTCGAGAATGGCCGGTTCGTGGTTGAAGTGATCGGGCCGTCCGCCGAGCATCTTGTGCATGTCGTCGGCAAGTCCCGCCGGGTCGGCGCGGTTCAGCGAGATGACGATCGCCCCCAGGCTCGTGTTGTGGAATTCGATCGACCGGGCGGTGGCTGGATTGGGCATGAACGCGATGCTTCGGATGAATCGTGAGAGTCTAATGCCGGAGAGGGTTTCCGGCAAGGTCATGAGGGTTTGCGAGGTGTTTTCCGTCCTCCGTCCGGCATTTGGGCGGCTTATTTGCCTCCGGCGCGCATCCTTGCCGATCTTGCGTGTGCTTGCAGCCCTTCGCCGTCGGCGAGGATGGCGGCGGTGGGCGCGAGTTGCCGCGCGCCGGTTTCCGAGATTTGCACGATGCTGCTGCGTTTCTGGAAGTCGTAGGTGCCGAGCGGCGACGAAAAGCGGGCGCTGCGCATCGTGGGCAGTACGTGGTTGGGGCCGGCGCAGTAGTCGCCCAGTGCTTCGACCGCCCAATGGCCGACGAAAATCGCTCCGGCGTGGCGGATGCGGTCGATCCAGTTTTCGGCTTTGTCGAGCGAGAGTTCGAGGTGTTCGGGGGCGATGTGGTTGGCGATTTCGCAGGCTTGTTCGAGGCTGTCGACGTGGATGAGCGCGCCCCGGCCCGCGAGGGAGCGGGCGATGGTGTCGCGTCTGGGCATCTCGGGCAGCAGGCGGTCGATGGCGGCGTGTACGGCGTCGATGAAGGCTGCGTCGGTGCAAAGCAGGATGGATTGCGCCAGTTCGTCGTGCTCGGCTTGCGCGAACAAGTCCATTGCCACCCAGTCCGCATTGCCGCTGCCGTCGGAGATGACGAGCACTTCGGAAGGCCCGGCGATCATGTCGATGCCCACCGTGCCGAATACCCGCCGCTTGGCTTCGGCGACGTAGGCATTGCCGGGGCCGACGATTTTGTCGACCTGCGGGATGGTGGGTGTGCCGTAGGCGAGCGCCGCTACCGCCTGCGCGCCGCCGATGGTAAAGACGCGATCCACGCCGGTGATGGCGGCGGCGGCCAGCACCAGTGGGTTTTTTTCGCCGCCCGGCGTGGGGACGGTCATGATGAGTTCGCCGACGCCCGCGACTTTGGCGGGGATGGCGTTCATGAGCACGGAACTGGGGTAAGCCGCCCGTCCGCCGGGCACGTAGAGGCCGACGCGGTCGAGCGGGGTGACTTGCTGGCCGAGAATGCTGCCGTCGGCTTCGGTGTAAGTCCAGGATTCGCCTTTCTGGCGCTCGTGGTAGGTGCACACGCGCGTGGCGGCGGTTTCGAGCGCCTCGCGCTGCGCGGTGCCGAGGGAGGCCAGCGCCGCCCGCAGTGCGCTTTGGGGCAGTTCCAGCGCGCTCATAGAAGTGGCATCGAGTCCGTCGAAGCGGCGGGTGTATTCGATGATCGCGGCGTCGCCCTGCGTGCGCACCGCGTGCAGGATTTCGGTTACTGCGGTGTCGATGCGCGCATCGGCGGCGGCCTCGAAGGCGAGCAGTGCGTCGAGCGCGGCGGGAAAGTCGGGAGAACCGGCGTCGAGGCGGCGGATGGGGGTCTGGCTCATGGTCGGTGTCCGGTAAGGGAGCGGATCGTAAATGACATCGCCGTGTGTTCAGGCGCGGACGGCATGGGCGAAAGCATCGAGCAGGGGTTGGACGAGTTCGCGCTTGAGCTTGAGCGCGGCCTGGTTGACGATCAGCCGCGAACTGATGGGCGCGATTTCTTCGACTTCTTCCAAGCCGTTGGCGCGCAGGGTGCTGCCCGAGGAGACGAGATCGACGATGGCATCGGCCAGCCCCACGAGCGGGGCGAGTTCCATGGAGCCGTAGAGTTTGATGAGATCGACGTGCATGCCCTTTCCCGCGAAATGCGCCTTGGCCGATTCGATATATTTGGTTGCCACGCGGATACGCCCGCCGGGGCGGGCTGCCGCTGCGTAGTCGAAGCCCTTTTTCACCGCCACGCACAGGCGGCAGCGCGCGATATTGAGGTCGAGCGGCTGGTACAGGCCCGCGCCGCCGTGTTCGAGCAGCACGTCCTTGCCCGCGACGCCGAGTTCGGCCGCGCCATGTTGGACGTAGGTTGGTGTGTCGGTGGCTCGCACGATGACCAGCCGTACATCGGGCCGGTTGGAGTCGATGATGAGCTTGCGCGAACGCTCCGGGTCGTCGGCAGGCACGATGCCCGCGGCGGCGAGCAGGGGCAGGGTTTCTTCAAAAATGCGGCCTTTGGAAAGGGCAAGGGTGATGCCGGACACGGGACGGGCCTCCAGTCGGGGAGCGGTATTGTAACCGCAACCCGCCGGAGTCGCGCCCGCGCGCTGGTCGCGGGCGTTTTGTTGTTCTCCGTTCGGGCATGGAGCCGGGGTTTGCCGCGCGGCGCTTTCAATGCGCTATGTTGATTTGCCGCTTCGCGGCGGGTGGCCTTGTACCGGATGAGACGAAGACAGCATCACGAAGGATCGTGACAAGATATTTTTTCCTTGCCTTCGGGAAAGAACGGCCACTGAGTCAGACGCAAAAGCGCCGCGCGGCAAACCCCGACTCCGTGCCCAGGGTTCATGTCATGGGACTGAAAGGCAGGGAAAAGAAAAAGCGCGAGCCATTGAACTCGCGCTTGTTGTTGGCTCCTCGACCAGGGCTCGAACCTGGGACCTGCGGATTAACAGTCCGTCGCTCTACCGACTGAGCTATCGAGGAACACAGGCCGCGCATTCTAGTGGGCACTGGGCCTCCCGTCAAGAAATCCCCGTGTCGCCAGTTCATAACAACAGTTCTTGTCGTTGCAAAAAAACAGGCGATCCGGTTTTTGACCGGATCGCCCGTTATCTGTGTGAAACGGTCTGGCTACTTGCCTGCCTGATTCATCAAGGCAGATGCAGTTCGTCGGAGGTACCGGAGATGATTTCCTCCACGTCGCTTGCAGTGATGCCATTGCTGGCACCGGGTGCTTCAACGTTCTGGCCGTTGCTCAACTGCGCGTAGTAGTCAAATAATCCCCATGTGGTGCCATCAGCAAATTTGATGCTGTCGATGATGGTGCCGGACAGATTCGAGGCATCTATGTGGAGATTGATGAGTCCGCTGCCGTCGTCGATGCGTAGATAGACGCTCTCGAACGCGGAGGACGAATCGGGATCCGTGACGGCACCAAAGCTGATGTTGTTGGGCGTGATGCCGGGGCCGAGGATGAGGGTATCGGAGCCGCCGGTATCGACGATGTCGTCGAAGCCATCGCCCAGGTTGTAATAGTAGGTGTCGTTTCCTGCACCGCCTTCGATGACATCGTTTCCGGCACCGCCGGTCAACACATCGTTGCCAGCATTCCCGGATAGCGTGTCGTTGCCCGTGCCACCCGTCAGGGTATCCGCGCCCGTGCTACCGACAAGGGTTTGGCCTTGTGGTTCCGGCTCGGGTTCCGGTTCCGGTTCGGGTTCCGGCTCAGGTTCGGGTTCCGGCTCGGGGTCCGGTTCCGGCTCGGGTTCCGGTTCCGGCTCGGGTTCCGGTTCCGGCTCGGGTTCCGGCTCAGGTTCGGGTTCCGGTCCCACGGGATCGTACATCGGTGGCTGCGCTGGACCGGGGAATATCTCTGTCGGTTCCTGATGCCGTCCCAGAAATTTCCCGGCCAGGTTTATCACGGTGTCGACTGCGCTGAAAACCTTGTCGGTTATTACGGTGAAGGCGTCATTGATGCCTGTGCCGAAGGGGCTGATGATGGAACGAATGGTAATGACGGCATTGGTAATGATGGCCCTGATGCCGAAGAATAACTGTGCAAACGGCATGATTTCCTCCTCGTGAAAAATGCAAAGACGCGAGAAGTGTATATAGAAGAAAACCGCCATGCAAGGTTTTTGACATGACGCAATAAAAAAGGACACCGAGGCGTCCTTTTTGTGTTCTCCGTGCGGGGGAGACTTTTACTCTCCGGCAGGCGGCTCCGTGAGCAGTGCCTTCATGGAGAGGCGAATCTTGCCGCGGTCGTCGGTTTCCAGCACTTTCACTCGCACGGCCTGGCCTTCCTTGAGGTAGTCGGCCACGCTGTTGACGCGCTCGTTGGCGATCTGCGAGATGTGCAGCAGTCCGTCGCGGCCCGGCAGGATGTTGACGATGGCACCGAAATCAAGCAGGCGCAGTACGGTGCCTTCGTAGATTTTGCCGACTTCGGCTTCGACGGTGATGGCCTCGATGCGCGCCTTAGCTTCTTGCGCACCTTCGGCGCTGACGCTGGAGATGGTGATGTTGCCGTCGTCCGCGATCTCGATCACGGTGCCGGTTTCTTCCTGCATGGCACGGATCACCGCGCCGCCCTTGCCGATTACGTCGCGGATTTTCTCCGGGTTGATCTTCATGGTTATCATGCGCGGTGCGTATTCGGAAACCTGTCCGCGCGCGCCGTCGATGGCCTGTTGCATGAAGCCGAGGATGTGACGGCGACCTTCGCTGGCTTGCGAGAGGGCGACCTTCATGATTTCCTTGGTGATGCCTTGGATCTTGATGTCCATTTGCAGGGCGGTGACGCCGCGCTCGGTGCCCGCGACCTTGAAATCCATGTCGCCGAGGTGATCTTCGTCGCCGAGGATGTCGGTGAGCACTGCGAAACGGTTGTCTTCCTTGATGAGACCCATGGCGATGCCGGCGACGTGCCCGGTGGTGGGCACGCCCGCGTCCATCAGGGCGAGCGACCCGGCGCAGACCGAGGCCATCGACGAGGAGCCGTTGGATTCCATGATCTCGGAGACGAGCCGGATGGTGTAGCTGAAGTCCTCGTGTTTGGGCAGCACGGCGAGCAGCGCGCGCTTGGCAAGCCGTCCATGGCCGATTTCGCGCCGCTTCGTGCCGCCGAAACGGCCTGTCTCGCCAGTGCAGAAGGGCGGGAAGTTGTAATGCAGCATGAATTTTTCGCGGTATTCGCCCGCGATGGCGTCGATGATTTGTTCATCGCGGCCAGTGCCGAGCGTGGCAACCGCCAGCGCCTGGGTTTCGCCCCGTGTAAAGAGGGCGGAGCCGTGCGTGCGCGGCAATACGCCGGTGCGGATGTCGATGGGGCGCACGCTGCGGGTGTCGCGGCCGTCGATGCGCGGTTCGCCGTTGAGGATGCGGCTGCGCACGATGTTCGCTTCGAGCGAGAAGAGGATGTTCTTGACCTCGTTTTCCGGGGGCGGTTCGGTATCGGCGGCCTCGGTGGCGATGGCGGCAAGCGTTGCTTTTTCGATTTCGTCGAGGCGGGCGCTTCGCGCCGATTTGCTGGTGATGGTGAAAGCCTGTTCGAGATCGGTGCGGGCGAGTTCGGTGACGCACGCGATCAGCGCCTCGTTTTGGGGCGGCGGCTGCCAGTCCCATTCCGGCTTGCCCGCGATTTCGACCAGTTCGTTGATGGCGCGGATGGCGTGCTGCATCTGCTCGTGGCCGTAGACGACCGCGCCGAGCATGATTTCTTCGGAAAGCTCTTGCGCTTCGGATTCGACCATCAGCACGGCTGCCTCGGTACCGGCGACGACGAGGTTCAACTGGCTGACGGCCAGTTCGCTGGTGGTCGGGTTGAGCAGGTATTGGCCGTTGGCGTAGCCGACGCGGGCCGCGCCGATGGGGCCGTTGAAGGGCACGCCGGAAATCGCCAGCGCGGCGGAGGCGGCAATCATCGCGGGGATGTCGGCGTCGACTTCCGGGTTCTGTGACAGGACGATGGCGATGACCTGGACTTCGTTATGGAAGCCGTCCGGGAAAAGGGGCCGGATTGGGCGGTCGATGAGGCGCGAAGTGAGGGTTTCTTTTTCGGTCGGACGGCCTTCGCGCTTGAAGAAGCCGCCGGGGATGCGTCCGGCGGCGTAGAACTTTTCGACGTAGTCGACGGTGAGCGGGAAAAAGTCTTGTCCGGGCTTGACGTCCCTGGAGGCGCAGGCGGAGGCGATCACGACGGTGTCGGCCATGTTGACGATGACCGCGCCGCCAGCCTGGCGGGCGACTTCACCGGTTTCGAGGGTGACGGTGTGTGCGCCCCAGGTGAAGGTTTTTTTGACGGGTGTAGGCAAGGGGAATTCCTTTCGATTATTGCAGCAGACAATAACTGCAAGGGCGGATAGGCCGGGAAACGACAAAAGCCGGAGCACCCTTCGCGGGCCGCCCCGGCTTTGCCGGAATCATCCCGCTCGCGCGGGCACTGGTCGCTGTAGGGCCGGTCACTTGAGCGCGCTTACTTGCGCAGACCCAAGCGTTCGATCAGCTTGCGGTAGCTCTCGGCATTCCGGTCTTTCAGGTAGTCGAGAAGCTTGCGGCGGCGGCTGACCATTTTCAGCAGGCCGCGGCGGGAGTGGTGATCCTTGCCGTGGGCCTTGAAGTGACTGGTCAGGCCGTTGATGCGCGCGGTCAGGAGCGCAACCTGGACTTCCGGCGATCCGGTGTCGCCTTGGGCGCGCTGGTAGTCGGAAACGATCTGCGCTTTGGTCGTGATGTCGAGAGCCATGTGTTTTTCTCTTGGGTCGTGTTTGGTTCAATCAGAACCCGTGATTCTATCACTGGGCGCGAAACGGGGGAATACCCGGCGTTGCACTGGAAGCAGGGCAGGGTAGGGCAGACTCACAGTTTCTGGAGCGAATCGGCTTCGATTTCGACGGAAATTGCCCAATCCCGGTCTATTTCGCCGCGAATCTCGACGGTATCCTTGCTTTCGACCGTCTGGCCGCGCCAGAGATCGTCGTCGATTTCGACGATGATCTCCCCGGTAGCGTCCCGGAACAGGTATTTTTCGTCGCCCAGCCCGCGAACGATATTGCCCCGCAAGGCCACCTTCGCGTCATCGGGCAGGCTCTTGGCTTCCACGATGGTTTTCGCTGTGGGAACCAGCGAAGGCCCAACAAAACCGCCCTGCGCGTCGCTTTGCGCAAATGCCGTGGCGCTCAGGGCCAGGCCCGCGCATGAAGAGAAAACAAAAAGAAGGCGGATTTTCCTCGTCATGACGTTCTCCTGGAAGTTCGACGGAAAGGAAAGTCATGATACACAAAGATTCCCGACACAAGCATTGTTACGCGAGCGAGAAGCCGGAAGGGTCTGCCCAGGCTCGTGCGCAGCATGACGCCGCCGACCTGGAAGGGCGAAACGTAGGCGACGTTCTCCACTTCGCGGAGGAGTTCCACGTCGGAAAGGAAGAGCCTGCCGCCCAAGCCGCGCGTGTTGTCGAAGCCGGGACGGATGGAGATACGATGCGTGTTGCCGCCTTCGGAGAGTTTTTCCAGCAATTTTTCGCTCGCGCCCTGTCCCACGGCCATGAGCGCGATGACGGAAGCGACACCGATCATGATGCCGAGCAAGGTCAGCAGGATGCGGAAGCTGCGGATCGCGGGCGGCGTTCCGGCATAGACGGCGGGCACTTGCACGTTGTGGCAGGCGTCGAGCGCGCGAATCAGGTGATAGCCCTGAAAGACGAAGCCGAAGGTTTCCCGTCGCAGCCAGGCGAGTTCGTCGGCGGAAAAGGCGGAAATGTCCCGCCCGGCGAAGCGATATATGCCGGAACTGGGCCGGTCGAGGCAGCCGAGGATGTGCATGAGTGTCGACTTGCCGGAGCCGGACGCGCCGACGAGCGCCACGAATTCCTCGGCATGGATGCTGAGCGACTTCCACACGCGGCGTGCCCTTCCCGCCGCCGTAGGACTTGCGGATGTCGGCGAGCTCGATCAGGGGGGCGTTTATCCGACACTCCATGAAAATTCATCCTTTTGATAATCTTTCCGACATTGGTAAGATATTCCGACATTGCCTTCAGGGGGCGGAATCATGTATGCCACAGTCAGCAGCAAGGGCCAGATCACATTGCCCAAGATCATTCGTAACCAACTGGGACTGAACGAGGGCACCCGTCTGGATCTGGAAGTCGTGGATGGCAGCCTGCGCGGACGTCCGGTCAGCCGCACGGCGCTGGACATTCTGGGCGCGCTGCGCCAGCCCGGACGAGAGGCGGTCAGCGTGGAAGAGATGAAAGAGGCCGTCGAGGCCGCGGCAGCCGCCCGGTACCGCGACAGCGAAGCAGACAGCGCATGATCGGTTTCAACACCAACGTGCTGGTGCGTCTGCTGGTTAATGACGACGAGGCGCAAGTGGCCCTTGTCCGGCAGGTGCTGGAGCCGGTCAATCACATTCCCGAAGCGGTTTTCATCAGTGATCTGGTCATCGCCGAAACGCTCTGGGTGCTCAAGCGCTGCTATGGCATGGACAGGGCGGCCTTGGCTGCTGTCATCGACCTGCTGTTGTCCGTCAAGACCTTTGCCTTTGAACACCGCGCCACGCTGGAAGCGGCCAATGCTGCCTTCCGCAGCGGCAAGGCTGGCTTTGCCGATGGCCTCATCCTGGCGCGCAATCGTCGCCAAGGCTGCACCGTCACGCTTACTTTCGACAAGGCGCTGGCGCGGCAGGAAGGCGCGCAATGGCTCGGTGGCAATTGACGCATCACCCGCGCCGCAAGTCAGCCGATCTGCCACTTTAGAGCAGATCAACAAATTGAAGCCCAAAGAGAACCGCCGTCATTGCGAGGGCCGAAGGCCCGTGGCAATCCATACGGCGATTCTGTTTGCCCCGGCGTTCCCGATGGCTGAACCGTTGCATGGATTGCCACGTCGCTTCGTGACAATCAGCTTGATATGAGCCTCATAAAGTTGATTTGCTCTAGTTGATGGCGTCTTTCAGGCTCTTGCCAGCCTTGAATTTCGGCACGTTGGAGGCCGCAATGGTGATTTCCTCGCCGGTGCGGGGGTTGCGGCCAGTGTGTTCGGCACGGCTGTTGACGCAGAACGTTCCGAAGCCGGTCAGGGTAACGGACTCCCCGTGCCTGAGCGCCGTAGTCACGACGCCGATGGTGGCATCCAGTACCTTGGCCGCCACCGTTTTGGGGACTTCCGCCTGTTCGGCGATTTCGTCGATCAATTCGGTTTTGTTCATGTTTGTTCTTCCCTCCTTCCTGTTGTAATGGAAACCCGCCGCCTCGCGGCAGGTGTGCACGGCCTTGCGGGGGCCATCTTCATTCAGTCTGCGGAAATTCCTCAGTGCGCTCGTATGGGCTGCGACGCGCCCGCCACGACGGCGTCAGCGCCGACAAGGGGCGTTACGGTTTCTTCAGGCTCGGCCAGGGGTACGGGTTTGCGCTCCAGGGCCAGTTCGAGCACCTGGTCGATCCAGCGCACGGGGATGATTTCGATGGCGTTCTTGATGTTGTCCGGGATTTCGGCGAGATCCTTGATGTTTTCTTCAGGGATCAAGGCGCGCGCGATGCCGCCGCGCACGGCGGCAAGGAGTTTTTCCTTCAGTCCGCCAATCGGCAGGACTTCGCCACGCAGGGTGATTTCGCCGGTCATCGCGACTTCGCAGCATACGGGAATGCCGGTGAGCGCCGAAACCAGCGCCGTGGCGATCGCACTGCCCGCCGAGGGGCCGTCCTTGGGAATGGCACCTTCCGGCAAATGGATGTGGATGTCGCTTTTCTGGTAGAACTCGCCTTCGATACCCAGGGAGGCAGCCCTGCGGCGCACGACGGAAAGCGCGGCCTGGATGGATTCCTGCATGACTTCGCCCAGTTTGCCGGTGGTCATGACCTTGCCCTTGCCCGGCAGTACGACAGCTTCGATGGTGAGCAGTTCGCCGCCGACTTCCGTCCAGGCCAGCCCGGTGACTTGCCCGATCTGGTTCTGTTTTTCCGCCATGCCGAAGTTGTAGCGGCGGACGCCGAGGTATTTGTCGAGGTTCCTGGCGTTGACGATGACCTTGCTCGCGCGCGGTTTGAGCACCAGCGATTTGACGACCTTGCGGCAGATTTTGGAGACTTCGCGCTCCAGCCCGCGCACCCCGGCTTCGCGCGTGTAGTAGCGGCAGATGTCGCGCAGGGCTTCGTCGGTGACGGTCAGTTCGGTTGCCTTGAGGCCGTTGTTCTTGAGCTGCTTCCGCAGCAGGTAGCGATGGGCGATGTTGACCTTTTCGTCTTCGGTGTACCCGGACAGGCGAATGACTTCCATGCGGTCGAGCAGCGGCGGCGGGATGTTGAGGGTGTTGGCCGTGGCGACGAACATGACGTCGGAGAGATCGTAGTCGACTTCGATGTAGTGATCCTGGAAGGTGTGGTTTTGTTCCGGGTCGAGCACTTCGAGCAGGGCCGAGGAGGGATCGCCCCGGAAGTCCATGCCAAGTTTGTCGACTTCGTCGAGCAGGAAAAGCGGGTTCTTTACGCCGACCTTGGTCATGTTCTGCAATATCTTGCCGGGCATCGAGCCGATGTAGGTGCGGCGGTGGCCGCGGATTTCGGCTTCGTCACGCACGCCGCCGAGCGCCATGCGCACGAATTTGCGGTTGGTGGCCTTGGCGATGGATTGCCCGAGCGAGGTTTTGCCGACGCCCGGCGGCCCGACGAGGCAGAGGATAGGCGCTTTGACTTTGTCTACGCGCTGCTGGACGGCGAGGTATTCGAGGATGCGCTCTTTGACTTTTTCCAGGCCGTAGTGATCCTGGTCGAGGATTTTTTCTGCATCGGAGAGGTTCTTGCTGACCCGCGAGCGTTTTTTCCACGGCAGGCCGATCATGGTGTCGACGTAGTTACGCACGACGGTGGCTTCCGCCGACATCGGCGACATCAGCCGCAGTTTTTTGAATTCGGACTGCGTTTTCGCCAGCGCCTCACGGGACATGCCAGCGTTCCGGATTTTCTTTTCCATGTCTTCGAGGTCGGCCCCTTCTTCGCCTTCCCCGAGTTCTTTCTGGATTGCCTTGACCTGTTCGTTGAGGTAGTACTCGCGCTGGCTTTTTTCCATCTGGCGCTTGACCCGGCCACGGATGCGCTTTTCGACCTGGAGGATGTCGATTTCGTTTTCGATCTGCGCAAGCAGGCGGTCGAGCCGCTCGCCAACGTCGAACATTTGCAGGACTTCCTGCTTTTGTTCGAGCTTGAGCGGCAGGTGGGCGGCGATGGTGTCGGCAAGGCGGCCCGTGTCTTCGATACCGGCAAGCGAGGAGATGATTTCTCCTGGAATTTTCTTGTTGAGTTTTACGTACTGGTCGAACTGGGCGATGATCGCGCGCCGCATGGCTTCGACCTCGGTGCTGTCCTTTCCCGGCGGGATGATCGGCGTGGCACGGGCGACGAACAGGTGACGCATGTCTTCGACCGCGTCGAGCCGGGCACGCCGCACGCCTTCGACCAGCACTTTGATGGTGCCGTCGGGCAGCCGCAGCATTTGCAGGATGTTGGCGACGCAGCCGATGCTGTAGAGGTCGCCCACGGAAGGTTCGTCCTTGGCCGCCGAATGCTGCGCGACGAGCAGGATGCTCTTGCCCGTTTCCATGGCCGCTTCCAGCGCCTTGATCGACTTGAGCCGCCCCACGAAAAGCGGGATGACCATGTGCGGAAACACCACCACGTCACGCAAGGGCAGCAGCGGCAGTTCCAGTTGTTCGTCGGGGAGATCGGCAGGGCCGGACATTATTTTTTCCTTGAGCGAAAGAACCGTGCCCATATTAGGGCACGGTCCCGTTTAATCAAGTGGCGATTGCGCCGTTATGCACCGCCCGGCGACAAGCGCAGCCGACGCGGCGCGGTTCTATTCAGTTGGAACCCGAAACTTTCGGTTGATCGGCATAGATCAGCAAGGGCTTGGCCCCTTCTTCGATGGAACCTTCGTCGATCACGACCTTGGCGACCCCTTCGAGGCTCGGCAGATCGTACATGATGTCGAGCAGCGCCATTTCCAGGATCGAACGCAAGCCGCGCGCGCCCGTCTTGCGGCGGATCGCTTTTTCCGCCACCGCGTGCAGGGCCGCCTGGCGGATTTCGAGTTCGACGCCTTCCATCGAGAAGAGCTTCTGGTATTGCTTGATGAGCGCGTTCTTGGGTTCGACCAGTATCTGGATCAGTGCGTCCTCGTCGAGTTCGTGCAAGGTCGCCACTACCGGCAAGCGCCCGATCAGTTCGGGGATGAGGCCGAATTTGATGAGGTCTTCCGGCTCGACCTGGCCGAAAGCTTCGGAAAGGCTGCGGTTCCTGGTGCTTTTGACTTCGGCACCGAAGCCGATGCCGCCTTTTTCGGTGCGGTTGAGGATGACTTTTTCCAGTCCGTCGAAAGCGCCGCCGCAGATGAACAGTACGTTGGTGGTGTCGACCTGGATGAAGTCCTGGTTCGGGTGTTTGCGCCCGCCCTGGGGCGGAATCGAGGCGACGGTGCCTTCGACGAGCTTGAGAAGCGCCTGCTGGACGCCTTCGCCCGAAACGTCGCGGGTAATCGAGGGGTTGTCGGATTTGCGCGAGATTTTGTCGATTTCGTCGATGTAGACGATGCCCTGCTGCGCTTTTTCGACGTCGTAGTCGCATTTTTGCAGCAGTTTCTGGATGATGTTTTCGACATCCTCGCCCACGTAACCGGCTTCGGTCAGCGTGGTCGCGTCGGCCATCACGAAGGGGACGTTGAGAAGCCGCGCCAGCGTTTGCGCCAGCAGCGTCTTGCCGGAGCCGGTCGGCCCGATCAGCAGGATGTTGCTCTTGGCCAGTTCCACGTCGTCCTTGGCGGCGGCGCTGTTGCCAAGGTGGCGCAGGCGCTTGTAGTGGTTGTAGACCGCCACGGAGAGATTGCGCTTGGCCTGGGTCTGGCCGATCACGTATTGGTCGAGAATGGCGCAGATTTCGTGGGGCGTCGGCAACTGCCCCCGGATGTTCTCCACGCCGAGGCCATCGGCGATTTCCTCGCGGATGATGTCGTTGCACAGCCCGATGCATTCGTCGCAAATGAAAACGGACGGCCCCGCGATCAGTTTGCGGACTTCGTGCTGGCTCTTTCCACAAAACGAACAGTAGAGAAGTTTCTCCCCGTCCGTGTTCGACTTTCTATCCGGCATGATCGTCTCCTCGTCAGATCTCGTCGCGGGTAATCATTACCTTGTCGATCAGACCGTACTCCAACGCGGCAGTCGCAGACAGGAAATTATCCCGATCGGTATCTTTTTCTATTTGCTCGACGGGTTTGCCTGTATGCCTGGACAGCATTTCGTTCAGGCGGGCGCGCAAATAGAGGATTTCACGGGCATGGATCTCGATGTCGGACGCCTGCCCCTGAAACCCGCCGAGTGGCTGGTGGATCATGACTCTGGAATTCGGCAGGCAATACCGCTTGCCCTTGGCACCCGCCGCGAGCAGGAAGGCTCCCATGCTCGCCGCCTGCCCGACGCACAGCGTGCTCACGTCGGGTTTGACGAACTGCATGGTGTCGTAGATCGCCAGCCCCGCCGTGACCGATCCGCCGGGAGAGTTGATGTAGAAATAGATGTCCTTGTCGGGGTTGTCCGATTCAAGGAAAAGCAGTTGCGCCACGATCAGATTGGCCGTGGCGTCGTTGACCTGGCCGACAAGGAACACGATCCGTTCCTTGAGCAAGCGCGAGTAAATATCGTAGGCCCGCTCGCCACGTCCGCTTTGTTCGATGACCATCGGCACCATGCCGAGGCCGACCGGGTTCCATTCGCCGCTCTGCGCGGATTTGTCGCTCATCGTAAAACCGGCTCCGGTTCGTTGTCTGTCCGCTTTCGCCGCCCTCAGGCGTCGTTCGTATCGCCCATCAGTTCTTCAAAGGAAATCGGCTTGTCGCTGGTCCTGGCCTGTGCGCAGACCCACGCCACGACATTATCCTCGGTTGCGACCGCTTCCACCTGCGCCAGCCGCTCGGGCTGCGCATAGTACCAGCGCACCAGTTCCGCCGGGTCTTCGTAACTTTCCGCCATGTCCTCGATCAGCGCGCGTACCTGCTCCGGTTTGGCGTGCAGATTGTTCGCCTTGACCAGCTCGGCCATGATGAGGCCCAGTTTCACCCGCCGCGTCGCCCGGTCGGTAAACCATTCTTCCAGCCGCTCCAGCATCTTGCCCATGGACAGACCTTTCGCCGCGAAGTTGTTCCGGGCATTCTCGGCCAATTGCGCCGCCTCCGCGCTCACCAGTGCCTTGGGCGCTTCGATGGGCACCGCGGCGAGCAAGGTGTCCATGGCCTGGTTTTTGACCCTGGCCTGGATACGGCGTTTGACTTCGCGTTCGAGGTTGTCCCTGACATCCGCGCGCAACTTGACGACGTCGCCATCGGCGATCCCCATCTCCTTGGCAAAATCGGCGTCGATCTCCGGCAGCACGGGTTCTTCCACCTTATGCACCGTCACCTCGAACTGTACCGTCTGCCCGGCAAGTTCCCCGGCATTGTAGTCGGCGGGAAAAGCCAGGTCGAACGTTTTGCTTTCGCCTGCCTTGAGGCCGATCACGGCGGCATCGAACCCTTCCAGCATCGTCCCGGAGCCGAGCATGAACGAGAAATCCTTTGCCTCGCCGTTTTCAAAAGGCTCGCCATCCTTGCGCCCGATGAAATCCACCACGACCTGGTCGCCCTTGGCCGCACCGCGTTCGACGGATTCAAACCGGGTGCGCTGCTTGCGCAATGCTTCAAAAGTGCGGTCGACTTCGGCATCGCCCACGTCGAGCACGGGTCTTTTGATTTCGTGACCCGAAAAGTCGCCGATCGAGACTTCCGGATACACCTCGAACACGGCGCTGAATTCGAGCGTGCCCGCGGCGGAAGCCTCCTTGGGTTCGATTCGGGGATACCCTGCCACGCGCAATTTCTGCGCTCGCACCGCCTCGCCGAAAGCTTTTTCCACCGCCGCACCGATGGCTTCCGAACGAGCCTGCGGCGTGTAAGTTCGCGCCACGACCTTGAGCGGCACCTTGCCCGGACGAAACCCCGGCATCTTTACCGTGCGGGAAAGGTTCTTGAGGCGGACATCGACATCCTTGTCGATGTCCGCCAGCGCCACCGACATGTCGATACGGCGCTCCAGCGCATTGATGGCTTCCTGATTGGTCTGCATGCAAACGATCCTGATAAATCCAAGAGATGCCGCGTGCCGCGCCGATATGACATTCAGCCCGGCCCGTCCCGGCGAAGCGGTTATTCTACATGGAGTTGCCGGGTTTCCTCCATCTTCTGCCCGCTCCCGCTGTTGTAATGCCGGGAAGGCGGGAAAAATCGCACCGCACATGGCCGTCCGCGCACAGTTGTCCACGGCCCGTAGCGGTCGAAGTGTACACTCTCGCCCATTACCGCCAAGGAATGGCCGCCACGGCTTTCGATCATGTCCTGCCCCATCTATTCTGTGCGCGACATTCGCGCAATCGAACACCGGGTCGTCCCGGACGCACAACCGCCGCTGATGGAGCGCGCGGGCATTGCGGTCGCCCTCGAAGCCTCCCGGCTGCTCGCGGCCCGGCCCGGCCCCGTGCTCGTCGTGTGCGGCCCCGGCAATAACGGCGGCGACGGTTTCGTCGCGGCGCGGGAACTTCGCCACGCCGGATTCGAGGTGGTCGTCGCCTTCGCCAGCGACCCCGCCCGCCTTCCCGAAGATGCCGCGCGCGCGCATACCAGCTTCCTCCAGGCGGGCGGCGGTACCGTGGCCGAATTGCCCACGCCGCCCGGAAACGCCTGGGCACTGGTCATCGACGCCCTGTTCGGCATCGGACTGCAACGCTCCCCCGAAGGCCGTCATGCCGAATGGATCGAGACGATCAACGCCCTGTCCGCGCCGAAACTCGCCATCGATGTGCCAAGCGGGCTGAATGCCGATACCGGCGGCCAGCCCGGCGTCTGCCTGCGCGCCAGCCACACCGCGACCTTCATCGCGCTCAAACCCGGCCTGCTCACGCTCGACGGCCCCGACTGCTGCGGCGACATTTCGCTTCATACGCTCGGCGTCGATGCCGCCGCCCATGTCGCGCCCGCCGGACATCGCGTCGAACGCGCGCTCTTTGCCGCCTGCCTCCTTCCCCGGCCATGCAACGCGCACAAAGGCATGTATGGCGACGCTTGCGTTCTCGGGGGCGCGGCGGGCATGACCGGCGCGGTACTTCTCGCGGCGCGGGCGGCTCTGTGCCTGGGAGCAGGCCGCGTTTACGCCTGCCTTCTCGACGAAGGCATGCCGGGCGTCGATCCCGTCCATCCCGAATTGATGCTGCGTCCGGCCAGCCGCCTGCCCGAGCACCCGCAGGCGCTTGCCGTCGGCCCCGGACTCGGCGTCAGCGCCGAAGCCGAGCGCCTGCTGCAAACGGTGATTGGCCGCGACATCCCGCTACTGCTCGACGCCGACGCGCTCAATATCGTAAGCCGCTGGCCGGAATTGGCAAAGATGCTGAAGGCGCGGCAGTCCGCGACCCTTCTCACGCCTCACCCAGCCGAAGCCGGGCGGTTGCTCGGCGTCGCCACGGCCCAAATCCAGGCCGACCGCGTCGCCGCCGCGCTCGAACTGGCGCGCGCCTACCGCGCCTACGTCGTGCTCAAGGGGTGCGGCAGCCTCATCGCCACGCCCGATGGACGCTGGTTCATCAACACCACCGGCAATCCCGGCATGGCAAGCGCGGGCATGGGCGATGTCTTGAGCGGCCTCGTTCTTTCCCTGCTCGCGCAGGGATGGCCCGCCGAAACGGCGTTGCTTGCCGCCGTCCATCTGCACGGAGCCGCCGCCGACCGGCTCGCCGCCACGGGAGCCGGGCCGGTCGGCCTCACCGCCGGTGAAGTCATCCCCGCCGCGCGCGGCCTGTTCAATGGCTGGATACACGAAAACCGCGCCTGAACGCCGATAGACAGGCAATTGATGCTGGCAGATTTCGGGGCGGCCTGAAACCGACAGGCCGCCCCGATAGTGTGAAACGAAGCGTCGGATGCTTCAGACCCGCGCCCGTCGCCGTGCTGTTGCGCCCATCACGCCCAACCCTGCCAGCAGCATCGCCCAGGTTTCCGGCTCGGGAACGCCGGGCACATTGCCGTAGCTGAGGTTACCGATTTCACTTGCGCTCAACGCCGTATCGAAGATGCCGATCCGGGCAACACGTCCATTGGCATATTCGCCAGCGTCGTCGAGAAAGAAATGAATCAGTTGCTCAGGGTTTTGCGTGGCGTAAGTGCTGAAATCCAGAACATCGGTCGTCGCGGTCAGTTGCAGAACGCCATCCAGATAAGCTGACACCGTGCCATCCCCCTGGTTGGTAAGCGTGACCTGATGATATTCCCCAAAAGTGAAAGGCGTCACACCACTGGACACTGGGTACACTTGCAAGTAGTTGGCGGGATTCACATAGAAAGCCCCGTCCTTCGTCCGGTTGGAAACGCCGAAAATGCTTTCCCAGGTAGTTTGGTTGGATTCAAACTGAAAGACGATGTCTACGGAATAGGTATTGCCCGTAATCAAACCGGCGGTGGAAACGGCAAGGCCGCCTTGTTGGGCCGCCGACTGACCACCGGCAAAGCGATAGACCTGTTGGTCGACGCCGTTGACGGTATCGGTGATAAATCCACTGGCACCCAGCGGATCAATGGCAGTCAGCGCGGAAACACCTGCCTGATCCGCGGCGAGGGTGTTGTTGAAACTCCACGATGCGACAAGCTCCGCTTGCGCCGAAGTTGCCGCCATCATGGCGACAGTGCTAAAAACCAGTGCGCCAGCAAAGTTTCGTTTATGGGGTTGATACATGGTTAAGCTCCTCAAGGATGGGGGGTTTTTAGAACAACAAAAAAATCCCGCGCGATGCGAGACCGCGCGGGATTTTGGCTACAGCAAAATGGATGCGGAAAACTTTGCGCCTTCCGATAATTCAGTTCAGCAAAGAATAACCGACCGACAGCAAAAATCGTGCCATGTTCTTCGTTCTCTCTGGATGGGCCACACGGGCACGCCCGTGTGGCATGAAATTTTCCGAAAGTATATATAGTATTCCCGCAGCGCACAAGCACCGGGGAGGGATTTTTCGTCATGCCGACATTCCGGGCGATGCGGGATAATGCTGCGTCCGGACACCCACCTGCCACGGTGCCGTCGCCACGGGTGCCGGGCCGGTCTGGCCTTCATCCCCGCCGCGCGCGGCCTGTTCAATGGCTGGATACACGAAAACCGCGCCTGAACGCCGATAGACGCGCAATTGATGCTGGCGCATTTCGAGACGACCTGAAACGCTCGCCGAGGAAAAACAAAACCAGCCTGCCGGGATACCTCTCCGCGCCCGGCGCAAAAAAACAGGGACTGCACGAGCAGCCCCTGCGTTGACCATCACGGCACGAATGGCTTATTTCGTCACGAGGCACTTCACATGGATGCCCGCCTCGCCGACGGTGGTCTGGAGGGTATCCACCTCGACCGGCGGCCAAACATACAGCCCTGTCAGACTGTTGTGCATGTAATAGCCAATGCCGTTTGCGCCCTTCGCCTGGTAGGTGGCATCAGGGAAAGCCGCAGCGTAGGTTCCCTTGCCCCAAGGGCCGTCCTTCATGCAGTTGTAGCCATAACCGCCGCAAGCACCGCCGCCGCCGTTCTCGCCCCAGACCAGCACCGATTCGTCATCCAACACCAGCAGGGAGGAATCCTTGTTGGCGCTTACCGCGACCGCTTTCCTGTTTTGGGGATCCAGCGCGGGATCCCAAACCACATGCATCAGACTGCGGTTGTTGCGATAACCGTCGCGCTCGAACAGACCTTCGTCCAGATGCAGGGCCGGGCCGCGCGTCTGGGCAGTGGTACCGAAAGCGCCGCCAAGCAGGAAGGAACCCCAGGCGATGACCTTGCCATCCTCGGTCACGAGGCTGGCGGCGAATTGTCCGGATGCGATGGACGTTGCCTTCACGGGCGTGCAGTTCGTCGTCAGCGGACGCCGGTCGTCGCCGGACTTGCCGGGCGTCAAAGCCTGACGGCCATCGGCATCCAGGCAGAGCAGGTAAGGACGCAGTCCTTCAATGGCGGTCTTGATGTGATCTCCCCGGTTGGCTCCGTTGCGGTTTTCCTCGTCGGAACCCCACAGGATCACCGAGCCATCCCTCGCAAGCGCCACGCCATGCTGGTAGCCCAGGACGAGATCCTTGATGCCGCCATGTTCCTTGCCAAGCTTGGTCACTTCGGGAATGAAAACCGGTTTGGTGACGTACCAGTTATTGGTAGTGACGCCCGAGACATTGCTGTTGCGCGTAAGTCCATACACTGTGCCGGGAAGCGGGCAGGTAGCCGGATCGTAATTGAAATTCTCGGAATTCCGGGTATGGTTGGCCGATCCCGCCAGCTTGTCTTCCTTGCATCCGTTGAGGAAATAGCCGGAAGTTCCCAGTCCGCCCTCGAAACTGCGGCCCCACGCATAGATGTTGCCCTTATCGTCTTGCGCCGCGAACCCTTCGTAGCCGTTATAGACCGCGACGATCTTGGGTACGGCACCGCTTCCGCCAAGCCCCACGGGCAAGACCGGCCAGTAATCGTCAGGGATCTGGGTCTTTGTCCGGATGATCCCGCCGACGTCGCCAATACCGCGTTGTCCGAAGGTATTGTGCCCGGTCGTCCAGACCTTGCCGTCGACATCGACATATGCGTAGGCATATTCCGCCGCCGCGACATCGCGTACATTTTGCGCTATGGGCTTCCAGGTGCTGGCGGAAATGTTGTTCTGATCGGCACCGTCCGGCACTTTTTCGGGCGCTTCCTTGCCATCGATGTCGTCCCCGATCACCCAGCCGTTGCTGTCGCCCCACGCCCACAGATTGTTGTTGATGTCGAGCGCGGCAATCGTGTAGGCGGAAGCGGCGACACTTACGACGCCACTTAGCGCCTTGAACCTGGTAGGCGGGTTGTAAATAGCTTTGTCCGCCAGGTACACCGGCGCGGACGGCGCACCGTTTATGCCGCCGCCGGGGCCACCCTCGCCTTTGGACTGCCCGTTGAGTATCCCGAAATAGCCCCAGATCCAGAGGTCGCCATTCTTGTCGATGACCGCATTGGAATCCAGCAAACGGGCGCTGTCGATTTGCCGGACAGGGCACTCGAAAGCCGCGATGGCCGAACTGGTACCCAACATGAGCAGCAACGGCATGGCCGTGGCGGCAAGATAACGGGAAGGGGATTTTTTCTTCATGACGATTTCTCCAAACAAACTTCAGAAAACCGACCCTAGCCGTTCGACATGAAACGAATCATGCCAACCCGGCAAGGTCGGATGGGCAACGCTTCCCCGCAGGAAAACAAATTTATACGTTTCCGTCCATAAGCATGAATCGTGCCTTATTGCATTATTGTTGATTATTCGCACATTTCCTTTGTCATGCCAGGAATTCGTAAAACAATTCGACACTTCGTTATTTCATCATCCTTATATGACGGGGAGAAGAACACCCGGCATGGCGACATGGCCTGATTGCAGACAACGCTGATCGAGGCACCTTCTCCGGCATGAAGCTGCACATTGGTGCCGATAGCCGGACAGATTCGCACATCATGCCGTTGTTATTGAAACCAAGGTTCATGATAGTACAGCCTTCCCGCAATACCGCCCGTCAGTGCTGGGGATCTCGCCGTATGGATCGCCGCGGGCCTTCGGCCCTCGCAATGACGGGGTGGGAGATTCGTCATTGCAGGGGCGCAACCCCATGGCAAGCCATTGCCTTTCGTCGCTAATCCGGGGTTCCCTGGCCTTTCATCCGCCCGATCTGTTCTTCCAGCTTCGACAGACCGGCTTCCAGTGCCTGGATGTCGCGCGCAAAGCGTTCGTTTTCCGCGCGCCCTATCAGCGGCGCGGTTTCTTCGCCAAAAGCCCCGGTCGCGGCGGAAGCCAGACGGCGTGGCGCTTCGACGAGACGGTGGGCGGCAATGTCGCCGATGAACTTCGCCAGGTCTTCCTCGATGTCCCAACGCAAATGGCGAAAGACGAACACCAGCGCGTCGGCGAGGTCGGCGCTGCCCGCGATCCGCGCGCTCGCCATGACGGCTTCCAGCCCGCCGCCCAAGGCAGCCAGCGTATCGGCCAGCGGCAGGGTCAATGTGACTTCCGGCGCGGCATCGGCGGGACTGGCAACAAATGTACCGTCTTCCGCGATGGTGAAAGCAACGGCAAACGGGGCAAGGTCGAGGTGCGCGTGGCGTCCGGCGTGTGGCCGCAGACGCTCGCGCGCCCAAGTCGCCTGCCCCAACAGGTGATTGAATGCGGCAAGGCAAACGACCGTAGCGGTGCTCATGCGGTTTGCTGGATACCGGCCACGCGCCAGCCTTCGTCGCCCTGCACCGGCTTGACGAGATGCCAGATTTCGCCGAATGGCGCGGGTAGGGCGTCTTTTTCTTCGCGCAGCAGGCCGCCGAAACGCACGCTGACGATGTAGCGCCCGCTTTCTTCGGCGACATCCAGGACTTCCGCGTCGAGTTCGACGACATCGGTCTGTTGCGCCGCACCGCCGCGTTCCGCGATCTGCATGCTGATTTCGGCAAAGACTTCCGGGGTGACGAATTCGCGGATGTCGTCGAGATTGCCCGCGTCGTTGGCGGTTTGCAGCCGGATGAAGTTGATCTTGGCCTGGCGGACAAAGGCTTCGGCGTCGAAATCCCCGACAGGCGTCGAGGCTGCCGCCGCTACGCCGCCCGGCATGGCGGCGGCGCGGTCATGTTGCCCCGTGGCGGCCTCCGCGCCCGCACTCGCGCCCGCGTATTGCAGTCTTTGCGCCCCCATGCCGCGCCGGAACATCCTGAAAAGAAAGAGCGCAGCGGCGGCAAGCAGCAGGAGCATGACGAATCCCGCCATTTCTTCGCCAAGCCCGAAGTGCGAGAGCAGCGCGGCCAGGCCGATGCCCGTGGCAAGACCGGCAAGCGGCCCCATCCATGAGCGCCTGCCGGGTTGTCCGGCGGGTGGGGTGCCTTGCTGCTGGCGGTTGTAGTTTTGTTTCGGGGCGCTGGCGGGCGGCATGGATCGTTTCATGCCGAAACTTGAACCGCCGCCGAAACGCCGGGCATGGGCATCATCGACAAGGAGGGAAAAGCTGAAAACAGCGATGAGAATGGCGAGCAGTGCGTGTTTCATGCGTCGAAGGCTCCAGGAGGGAAGGTCGAAGGGTTCAGAGTTTATAGCCGCGATGGACGGCGACGATACCGGCACTGAGGTTGAAGTAGTCGACCCGGGCAAGTCCCGCGCTTTCCATCATCGCTTTCAAGTCCTGCTGGCCGGGATGCATGCGGATGGATTCGGCAAGGTAGCGGTAGCTGTCCGGATCGCCAACGACCTTGGCCCCCATCCAGGGCAGGAGTTTGAACGAATATAGATCGTAGAACGGGGACAAGGGTTTCCAGACGCGGGAAAATTCCAGCACCAGCAGACGCCCGCCGGGACGAAGCACGCGGCGCATTTCGGACAGGGCGGTTTCTTTGTGGGTCATGTTGCGCAGCCCGAAGGCGACGGTGACGCAATCGAAGTTGTCGCCGGGGAAGGGCAGTCTTTCGGCGTCGCACTGGACGACCGGCAATGCATGGCCGTTGTCGAGGAGGCGATCCCGCCCGCGTGCCAGCATGGCGTGATTGATGTCGGTCAGCCAGACCTGGCCGCTTGCGCCGACGCGCCGCGCAAAGGCCAGCGAGAGGTCGGCGGTGCCGCCCGCAACATCGAGCACACGGTCGCCCTCGCGCACGCCCGCGAGCCGGATGGCGAATGCTTTCCAGAGCCGGTGCAGGCCGAACGACATCAGATCGTTCATGATGTCGTACTTTTGCGCCACAGAGGAAAAGACTTCGGCGACTTTTTTCTGCTTGTGTTCTTCGGCGACGGTCTGGAAACCGAAATGGGTGGTCGGGCCGGTGGCGGCTTCGTCTTGCGGCACGGTGTCGGTCATGGTTGTCGCCGCGGCGGCGCGGCCCTTCTCATCGGGGAAAGCGGCAATCATAGTGCGAACCGGCGGCGCTCACGAGAGTTCCACGAAGCCGATCTGTTCAAAATTCGGCCCCTTGAGCAAAAGCGGGTTCATCCGCAGTCTGCGCTCCCGAGCGCCGTCGAGTACGTCGATGATGCCGTTGGCACTGTACCAGCCTTCGGGCAGGATCAGCGTGGGAGGGATTTGCAGTGCATCGTTGCCGAGGATGAAAGCCTGGGAATAGGGTTCGCGCGGGCTGTCGGATTCGACGTGCGGGCGGGCGGCGATGACTTGCGGCAGGCCGGGCAAGAGATGGATGCCGGTTTCGAGCAGGCCGTCTTCGCGGAACATCAGCCAACTGACCTGGGCGAGCAGGAAGCTTTTGCCGTCGGGCGGGCGCACCCCGACGAGTTGGTGGTGTGCCAGGCGTTCGGCGTGCGGGCGCTGTTGCAGGCGCAGCCCGCCCACCGATTGGTCGAGCAATTCCCAGCGTTCGCACACCAGGCCGAGCCGCCCGGCTTCGAGACCCTGGGTGTCGGCGGGGCGGTTGTCGTTTTTTTCCTGCCCGCGCTTGCCGGTATTGGCAGCCTGCCCGTCGGCGGTGCCGTGCGGCTGCTCGAAAAGTTTGCCCTGGACGTGGAAACCGATGGAGAGCCAGTCGGCACAGAGTTCGACTTCGCCGGAGCCGCCCCTACGCGGAAAGCGCCGCCCGGCCGAGGCCAGCCCCCACGGACGGTAAAGCGACAGCAGCAGGCGGGCGCTGGCCTCCACGCTGCAATCTTCGCCAAGCCCCAGGGAGGAGGGCGAGACGCCTTGTTTGAACTGGGCGAACACCGATTGAATCTGGCTTGCCAGTTTGTTGCAGTCGAAGTAGTACGGACTCGATCCCTTGGGCAGCAGGCCGAGCGGGCGCAGGCCGTGATCGGCGGCAAGATCGAGGCCGTAAGTCGTGGGCTTGCGCCCTTCGATGTTCGGATCGAGGCTGCAATACGGCGCGAAACGCTCGGCCCAGTGGCAAATCCACTTCCATTCCTGTCCGCTGCGGCCAAAGGCGTTGGCGAGATCGAGCAGCAGGATGCTGATGTAGGCTTCCAGCGCGCTTTGCGCCTTCCATATCGTATTGAGCGGGTCCGATACGCGAATGGCGTGGACGCCGACGGCTTCGGCGGCGATGAAACTTTCGTGGATTTCGCGCCACAGGCCGGAAGGCAGGGCGCGATGCGCGCAGTAATACTCGGAGACGATCTTGCCCGCGTAGTACACGCGGCGTTGCGCCAGCAATGCGCGCTGGTCGATGAGGATTTCCGTCCCGGCATTCTGTTCGGCCAACAGGGCATAGGAACGCGAAAGCGCGTGCCAAAGCGTGGTGACTTTGAGCAGTAGCGCGTTGTGCTCGCCATCCGGCGGCAACGGCTCGCCGCCGTCGAGGCCGGAGAGTTTCGCGCGGGTTTTGTCGATCAGGGGACGGGCCGTCTCCAGGATTTCGAGGTACACGTCCGGCGCGGGAGAAGCGGCGAGCAAATCGCCGACGATGTTCGACAGTACGGTGAGGCGCTCCACGGGCGCATCGGCGGGCAGATTTTGCAGCAAGCCTAAATATTGATCGGGGTTACGGAAATCCATGAAAACTCCGGGTGGGGGACGTTCTGTTTTTTTAGTGAATGGCGGCAATGCGGGCAAGCTCGTCCGCGATTCTCTGGGCCAGCGCCGCGCGTCCGGGCCTGGGGCGCGGCAGCCCAAGGCGTTGTTCGCGCCCCCAGATAGCTTCGGGGAAATGGCGGTCATCGGTAAAGCGCGCAATGACGTGCCAATGCAGATGCGCCACCTTGTTGCCCAGGCTGGCGAGATTGATCTTGTCGGGGTTCATCAGGGCACGCAGGGCGCGTTCGACGGCGAGCGTCACGTCGAGGATGTGACGCTGTTCGCCCGGCGTCAGATCGCTCATTTCGGCAACGTGTTCTCCCCAGACGACCCGGCAATAACCCGGATAATCGGGATCGTCCGCGAAAATGACGCGGCAACTCCCGTCCTGCCAGACGATGTCATTCAATGAGACAGAACAAAGCGGGCACGCCACGACGACCTGATTACAATAGCATTATTCGGATTCCAGCCCGTGAATCGTAGCACGGCTCCAGCCACGAAAACACGGTCGTCGTGCGCGGGTGCGCCACTTCGTGAAAAACTTGCCATGGCAAAAACTTGGCATGGCAAATTTCCGTGCCGGGAGCCGCGCTCAGGCACCGAGCTTGCGGCGCAGGATTTCGTTGACCTGTGCGGGGTTGGCCTTGCCACGGCTGGCTTTCATCACCTGGCCGACCAGGGCGTTGAGGGCTTTTTCCTTGCCCGCGCGGAATTCATCGACCGATTTCGGATTGGCGGCAATCGCTTCGTCGACCAGGGTTTCGATTGCCCCGCTGTCGGTGAGTTGCCTCAAGCCCTGTTTGTCGATGATTTCGTCGGCGCTTGCACCCTCGCCGTTCCAGAGTGCCTCGAACACCTTGCGCGCGATGGCGTTGGAAAGCGTGCCGTCGGCAATGCGCACGAGCAGCCCGCCCAATTGCGCGGGCGAGACGGGCGACGCGGCGATCTCCAGCCCGGCCTTGTTGAGCCGCGCCGCGAGTTCGCCCATCACCCAGTTCGCGCAGGGCTTGGCATGCGCCGCGCCCGCGACGGCCACGGCGGCCTGGAAATAATCGGCGGTTTCCTTGCTGGCGGTCAGCGTGCCCGCATCGTAGGGTGGCAGGCCCAGGTCGCGCTCGAAGCGCGCCTTCATCGCGGCGGGCAGTTCGGGCATCGACGCCGCGACGCGCGCGACCCATTCCGGCTCGATCACCAGCGGCAACAGATCGGGATCGGGGAAGTAACGGTAATCGTGCGCATCCTCCTTGGAGCGCATCATGCGCGTCTTGCCCGTATCGGGATCGAACAGCACCGTGGACTGGATGATCTTGCCGCCATCCTCGATGGTTTCGATCTGCCAGGCGGCTTCATAGTCGATGGCCTGTTGCAGGAAGCGGAAGGAGTTGAGATTCTTGATTTCGCGCCGGGTGCCGAAAGCGGTTTCGCCCTTTCTGCGCACCGAGACATTGGCATCGCAGCGGAAAGAGCCTTCCTGCATGTTGCCGTCGCAGATGTCGATCCAGCGCACCAGCGCGTGCAGGGCGCGAGCATAGGCCACGGCTTCCGCCGAGGAGCGCATATCGGGTTCGGAGACGATCTCCAGCAGCGGCGTCCCGGCGCGGTTGAGGTCGATACCGCTCATGCCGTGGAAATCTTCATGCAGCGATTTCCCCGCGTCTTCCTCAAGATGGGCGCGGGTGAGGCGGACAGTCTTTTCGTAAGTCTCATCCCCCTCGCCGACCTGGATCGCAATCGTGCCGCCCTGCACCACCGGCAGCTCGAACTGGCTGATCTGATAGCCCTTGGGCAGATCGGGATAAAAATAATTCTTGCGCGCGAACACGCTTTTCGGCGCGATGTGCGCGCCCAGTGCCAAGCCGAGGCGGATGGCTTTCTCGACCACGCCGCGATTCAATACCGGCAACACGCCGGGCAAGGCGACATCCACGGCGCTCGCCTGCACATTGGGTTCTGCCCCGAAAGCGGTGCTCGCGCCGGAGAAAATCTTGGCGGCGGTGTTGAGTTGGGCATGGATTTCCAGCCCGATGATGACTTCCCAAACCATGCAAAATCCCCTGCCGGAAGGCTTCGCTGGAAAAGTCGGAGATTGTAACGGCTTCGCGGGGAAATGTCCTTATCTTGCCGCGCGGATGGGATGGGCAGTCGCTGCCTCAAAAAAAACAGGAAATGCGCTTGTGTTAAGCTGTGACGGTTTTCCCGATTGCTGGAGGCAAAGATCATGACAAGCACAGCTGGTTATTGGCCTTATTGGGGCAAAGCTGGCAAGGATACGCCCGAAGACGGGGCGCGTTGTCATCTGCTGGCGTATCACAGCCTCGATGTGGCGGCGGTCGGTTACGAGTATCTGACACGTTCGGAAACGTTTGGCGGCTTGCTGTCCGCGTATTTTCCGATAACGGACAAGACGATATTCCGGGACTGGCTGGCATTCTGGCTTTCGCTGCACGACCTGGGCAAGTTTGCCCAGGCATTCCAGGAGCAGCGCCTGGATCTGGTGCAGGCATTGCAGGGTGAAATCCGTGCATTCAGAAAAACATACAACACACGCCATGACACATTGGGTTGGCTGCTCTGGAAAGAACAGATGGAAAATAAAATAGGGGCGGGCAGGTGGTTCGACGAAGCCAGCACTTTCCTTTCCTGCGAACTGCTTGATGCTTGGGTAGAAGCCGTAACGGGCCACCATGGGCGACCGCCGGAAATGCTTTCAGGCGCAACCTGCGGGAGTCATTTCCATCCGGATGACATGCTTGCCGCATGGGATTTCGTGCTGGCGCTACGCGACCTGTTCCTGTCGCGGCCGGAAGTTGCCGCTTTCCCCAATCTCCTGAAAGCGGAAGCCTTTGTACATCAGAGCCGCCAGATTTCCTGGTGGGTTGCTGGTTTGACCGTATTGTCGGACTGGTTGGGTTCCAACCGCGATTTTTTCCCTTATTGCGACACGCCGATGCCTTTGCGGGAATACTGGGGTATCGCTCGCCAGCGCGCTTGCGCGGCACTTTCAAAAAGTGGTGTGCTTTATCGCAGCGGTGGAAAAAAAGAACCATTTGGGCAATTGTTTCCGGGCATTGCACAGCCTTCGCCATTGCAGCAGTGGGCTTGCGAGGTCAGCGTTTCCGCCCGGCCACAATTATTCATACTGGAAGACGTGACCGGCGCGGGCAAGACGGAAGCTGCTGTCATGCTCGCGCATCGCCTGATCGCGGCAGGGGCGGGCAGGGGATTTTTCATTGGTCTGCCGACTATGGCTACCGCCAACGCCATGTATGGACGTATTGCTCGTGTTTTCGCGCGCCTCTTTGGCGAGGACGCCAGCCTGGCGCTCGCACACGGGCAGCGCACACTGGTAGAGGATTTCGCCGCCTCGGTTTTGCCAGCGGATCGGCACATCCCGTATGATCGGCAAGATGATGCCAGTGCCACGGCGCGCTGCACGGCCTGGCTGGCCGACCACAACAAACGCGCCTTACTGGCCGCCGCCGGGGTGGGAACGCTGGATCAAGCCTTGCTCGCCGTGCTCAATAGCCGCCATCAGTCCTTGCGATTACTGGGTTTGTTGGGAAAGGTACTGATCGTCGATGAGGTGCATGCCTGTGACGCCTACATGCAAAGAGTATTGGAGGCACTGCTTTCTTTCCACGCCAAATCGGGCGGCAGCGCCATTTTGCTTTCCGCGACCCTGCCGCGCCGGATGAAGCAATCCCTGCTGGACAACTTCGCGCGCGGATGCGGGCAGGAAGCGCCGCCTCTTGCAAAAGAAAACTATCCGCTGGTTACGGTCTGGCGTGACGATATGACATCGACGCTGGAAGAGACGCCTCTCGGCACGCGCAAGGATGTTTCACGCACTGTGCAGCTTTGCTATCTGCACGAAGAAGCCGAAATCCTGCGGCTTATCGAGGATGCATTGAATGCCGGGCGTTGCGTATGCTGGATGCGCAATACCGTCAGGGATGCCTTGGACGCGTGGGAAAAATTCCGCGACCGGCTCGATGACGAACACCTGATGCTGTTTCATTCCCGTTTCGCGCTGGACGACCGGCTCGCCATCGAAGCCCGCATCCTGGAATGCTTCGGCAAAGAAAGCGACGCTGAAAAACGGCGCGGCAAACTGGTGATCGCCACCCAGGTCGTCGAGCAGAGTCTGGATGCGGACTGGGATGTCGTCATCAGCGATCTGGCACCTATCGACCGCCTGATCCAGCGTCTGGGCCGTTTAATGCGGCACCGCCGGGACAAGGAAGGCACCCCCTTGTCTGGACAGGGCGCGGATCAGCGTGGCGAAGCGTGGTTCTATGTTTTCGGGCCTGCCTGGACGAAAGAGCCGGAAACGGACTGGCTCCGGGCAAGCCTGCCCAGGACAGCGGTAGTCTATGCGCACCATGGACAGATGTGGCTCTCGGCAAAAGCCATGCAGCATGGAAACATGAGCATGCCGGGCGAGGCGCGCGGCCAGATTGAAGCAGTATTTGGCCATGACGTGACTTTTCCGGACGCACTGCAAGCAAATGCCGAAAAGATGGAAGGGCAGGGATATGCCGACACCAGCGTGGCCCAGATGAATACTCTCAAGTTTTTTGGCGGTTATACGCGCGGAGTCGGCGGCTGGCTGGATGAGGCACAAGCGCCATCACGGTTGGGGGAAAAGAGCGTGCAAGTGCTCTTGGCCTGTTGGGAAAACGGATGCTTGCGCCCCTGGTCGGAAAAGCCTGGCAGGGACATCCGTCATGCGTGGGCCTACAGCGCCCTGCCTGTTCCTGAACGTCTGATTTCAGCCGGAATGGAACCCGATGACCCCGTGCGGTGCCGGGCTTACCGCGAACTCTTGGAAAACATACCGGGCAAGGGACAGTGGTCGGTGGTGCTGATGCTGGAAAAGGTGGAAGGCGTCTGGCAAGGCTGGGCGCAACGGCCCGCAGGCAAGGAGAAAACAGCGATGAAACCGGCGCATTGGCGGTATGACTTGGTAGCCGGGTTGATGGAAGTGAGGGCGGCAGGCGAATGAATCGCCTGCCGCCTGATACCCCGGATGGTTCGGGGAACGTGATGTGTTTACACCGCTTTCCCAGCTGGTAGGCGGTTCATCTCCATAACGATGGAGAACACAGAAACAATCAGAGCCTTTTCCCCTGATTTCGCTGTCCTTACGGGATTGATTTAATCTGATATGCATCAAATTGCTCTGTTATGACGGATGCAGTGCGGCCTCTTTTCCCCATGGTTTGCTACTCACGCCGTCCCATTTTATGCGAACAGCAAGCACTGGACGACTTATTTCCGTCCAACTATTGCTCTTAGTTTGAGTATGCATTTCAGTTTCAGTATTTGAAACCAGCGTGCGCACACTAACATTCTGTAGGAAGGTCGAAGAGGCTGTTGTTCACACGGATGCATTTTAAGAACATAACGATCTTGCGGGCAACTGGTTTCTGGCAGTTTGTTACTGCCCCCAAGATAAAAATTCACTGTACGAATGCTGATACGGTGTAAATAGTTTGGGGAAGATCGTTTTTTCATTGCAACCTCCATTGTGGTTATGAATGCATGCGCAGACTGTACACGATGGATTGGCAGAAGTCGACACCTCCTTCCCAACTTATAGGCTTACAATTCGACACCTTTTCCCCAACTTATAGACTTACGAGAAAATCGGCGCATCACTCACATGCCGTGTGAACTTACGAAAATTTTAGGGTTACAATGAATGTCATCATTTATGCGCACTGATAAAAATGTCCTTGATCGACCAGCTCTGGATGCCCGTTCGCCACCGCCATCACGGGCGAATCTGGATTTCTCCGACGCAACTCTCCGACCCGGACGTACTGGCTTTCGATGCCGACAGGGGGGATTTCAATGGTGCGCTGGCACAGTTTTCCATTGGCCTGCTCCAGACGACGACGCCCGTGAACTCCCCGATCGCCTGGAGAAAATGGCTGGACGCCCCGCCGGACGCTGCAACTTTGGCACAGTGGTTCCAGCCTGTCCGGGAATACTTTCGCTTCGATGGCGAAGGTGCGCGCTTCATGCAGGACTACAACCTGCGGGCCGACACGGGCGATGGAAATGACATCGCCGCGTTATTGATCGAGACGCCGGGCGAAAGCACCTTGAAAAACAACGGGGATTTGTTCGTCAAGCGGAACCACGTTCAAGGTCTGTGCCCACATTGCGCGGCGCTGGCGCTTTTCTGCTTGCAAGTTAACGCGCCTTCCGGCGGTGCGGGGCATCGAACAGGGTTGCGAGGCGGCGGGCCGCTAACGACGTTATTGGTGATGGGGCAGGATTCACCCTGCTTATGGCACGATTTGTGGCTCAACGTCCGTGAGCGTGACAAATTCCTTGAGGAGACAGGGGCCAATCCCAATAAAAGAGACGCCCATTTCATTTTCCCCTGGCTTGCGGGAATTGATCGCATCCAATCTCAAAATGGTCAGACGACCCCTGTCCAAGTACATCCTTTTCATGTCTTTTGGGCGATGCCTCGCCGCATTCGGCTGGAGATGGAAAATCTCGAATCGGGCGATTGCGATTTATGCGGGCGTTCATCATCTGGCTTGATTCGCCATTTTTTTGCTCGCCCTCATGGGCTGAATTACAAAGGAGCGTGGCAACATCCTCTTTCACCATGCTATGAGAATAAAGGCGAATGGCTGCCAGTACATCCACAACCCGGCGGAATCGGTTATCGCTATTGGCTTCCATGGGTATTGGGTATGAGCACAAAAAGTAGAGAAATACGTCCGGCTCATACTGTCGCTTTTTCAAATGCCGTTCGCCAGGGTGTGCCATTGCGGTTATGGGCTTATGGTTTTGATATGGATAACATGAAGGCTCGTTGCTGGTATGAGGCAACTTTGCCACTTTATGAATTATCGAATTGCAATAAAGATGCATGTGCGCGTTTGCAGGAGCAAATCGGATACTGGCTAGCAGGTGCCGATCTGGCAGTGTTTTTCTTGCGTAGCGCGGTGAAGGGGGCATGGTTCAATGAGGCGCGCGGCGATTTCAGCATGGTGGATGCCAGCTTCTGGAGTCATACTGAAGCAAGCTTTTACACACAGTTAAAAGATTTGATTGGAAAACTCCGCACAAATGAAGAAATTGATGTAATGGCAGTAGAGATACGTGCGAAATGGCGGGAAAAACTATCCTCCGCATGTATTGATCTTTTTGACCGTCATTTTGTGGGAAGCGGACAGATAGAGCGCCAAAACCCGCGCAGGGTAGCACAGGCTTATAGACAGTTGAAAAACAATCTTCACGGAGAAAAGATTCATCGTGCTCTTGGATTGGAATTGCCTGAAAATAATAAAAAATCTGCCAGCAAACGCAAGGCAAGAGCTTCGGTAACAACGCAGGGAAACCTGGAACTGGAATAGGAGTAACCCATGAGATTCGACAGGAAAAACGCCCATGGCAAGGTATTACATGAGTGGTGGGAGGATTTGCAAGAGAAAAATCCTGCTCAAAAAAGAAAAGGCGATCGTGCTGGCCGCGCAGCTTTGCGTCGGTGTGCCACCATTACGCAAATTGTGCTGACTCCGGCTTACCAACGCTTGTTTCATAAGTTGCAGCAAGCCGAATGGTCGGCAACACTCGTACAGAAAGACCGACTGGCAGCCGCAGTAGGGCTATTGGCGCATGTCAGGGACGAGGACGATCAACCGCTTGCCAAAACCATGAGCGCATGCGCTGAAGGTAGCGATCGACCCAACGTGAGCGAGCTGCGCTTTTTGCGTCTGCTGGAATCGCCTGACCTGGAAACGCTTTTTACCGGCTTGCGGCGGGTTTTGCCTTTGATTGCGCATAAAGCCAACATATTCGATCTGACGAACAGTCTGATCTTCTGGGGAGACAAGGTCAAAAAAGATTGGGCCTACGCCTATGACTGGCCCAAGAAATCATCCGATGCCTGAGTCCCCCTTCCACCGCACCTTGACTTTCATTCAACAGGAGTTTTTGCCATGACCCGCTTCATCCAATTGCATATTTTGACTAACTACCCGCCCGCCAACCTGAATCGGGACGATACAGGACGGCCCAAGACGGCCCTGATGGGTAATGCAACCCGCTTGCGCATTTCGAGCCAGAGCCAGAAACGGGCATGGCGGACATCTGAAATTTTTGAGTCTACCTTGGCTGGACATATTGGAAAACGCACAAAACGCATGGGGAAGGAGGTGTTTGACATATTGATCCAATCCGGCATTTCCGAGAAACAAGCAAGGGAATGGTCAAGAACCATTGCCGGAGAATTCGGCAAGATCAAATCGGACAAAAAAACCGAAGATTATGAAGATCTGGAAATAGAACAGCTGGCGCATTTCAGTCCGGAAGAAGAGGACGCCGTTAGAAAACTGGCGGAAGATTGCGCAAAACGAAAAACCGCGCCGACCCAGGAAGAACTGAACCTGCTGCGCAAACCTCGCAAAGCCGTGGATATTGCCATGTTTGGCCGCATGCTGGCGGATAGTCCGGCATTCAACATGGAAGCTGCCGTACAGGTGAGCCATGCGATTACCGTACATAAAGCGGCAGTGGAAGACGATTACTTCAGCGCCGTGGATGACCTGAACAAAGGATTGAAAGACGTGGGTGCCGGGCACATCGGCGAGCGGGGATACGGGGCGGGTCTTTTTTACCTCTATATCTGCATCGACCGGGATTTGCTGCTTGAAAATCTTGGAGATGATACTGAATTGACCCACAAGGCGCTAGAAGCTTTCATCCATGCAATCACAAAGGTTTCGCCCACCGGCATGCAAAACAGTTTTGCTTCCCGTGCCTATGCCAGCTATGTCCTGGCTGAAAAGGGCGATCAGCAACCCCGCTCCCTGGCCCAGGCGTTTTTGAACCCCATAGAACCTCGTGGGGAAACGAGTGATATGCTTAGCCAGGCGGTAAAGGAATTGACAAGGCGTCAGGAAAATTTTGACAAAGTCTATGGTGCCTGCGCTGAAAAACGCTATGCCATCAACGTCGAAAATGGCGAGGGTAGCTTGCAGGAATTGATCGCCTTTGTGCGGGAGTAAGCAATGGATTATTTAGTCTTTCAACTTCAGGGGCCGATGGCTGCCTGGGGGGATCCTGCCATAGGCGAATACCGGGGCAGTGCAGACACGCCTGGTGAATCTGCCCTGATTGGTTTGCTTGGCGCGGCGCTGGGGGTCAGACGGGAAAACGAATCGGCGTTTGCTGCCTTACGAGAAGGCTACCGTTTCGCTGTCGGCGTCCAGGATTCGGGGCAATTGCTGCGGGACTACCATACCACTCAGGTACCGGGCCGAACTGCCCTGAAAGGGCATCCGCACAATTCACGCCGTGATGAATTGAATATGCCTCGGGAAAAATTGGGCACGATTCTTTCGACTCGGGATTATCGTCAGAATGGTGCCTGGCTAATTGCGGTGCAGGCGCAGCCCGATGCGCCCCATACATTGGAATTCCTATCCACAGCCTTGCGTTGCCCACGTTTCGTCCTGTATCTGGGACGTAAATCCTGCCCGCCTGGTGCACCGCTTCATCCCCGGATCATCTCATCTGTTTCCGTTCTGTGCGCATTCGAGGATTATTTGCGGGAAATTCCCGAGCCTGAAAAAATCATTCGCCTGACTTGGGGGGCTGGCATCGAAGCGGGGATACCCCAAACGCTGTCTGTCCCGCGCAAGGATCGCCTGATTCGTCGTCGGGGCTGGCATTTTGGCGACCGGCTTGAATATCGTGCAGAATTATCGGCATAAAAGGAGGAAACATGTATTTCAATTTGATTACGCTGATACCAGGCCGAGAACAACAAGCCATGCAGGAATGGCCGGGGCGCGCATTGAGGCCGACAGCGCCTTACAGGGAACATCAATGGTTGTGGCAATTTTTCCCTGCTGCGGAAGGAAGTGCGCGCGATTTTCTGTTTCGTCGTGAAGATAGGAACGCCCAATTGCGCTTCTATGTCGTTTCCAAGCGGCCCGCGCGTTCACCGAGTACGGCTTGGGCCGTACAAACGCGGGAATATCGGCCCAAACTGGAGACGGGCGATCATCTGCGTTTCACACTGCGCGCCAATCCCGTCGTTACCGCCAAGCGTGGCGACGATGAAAATAAAAAGTCCGTGCGCCACGATGTTGTAATGCATGAGAAAAAACGTCTGCTCAGGGAAAAGGGCTTGCAAAAATGGAGTGACTTGCCAGAAAACGAACGTCCTCCTCTGTACGATCTGGTTCGCCAGACTTGCGGTGCATGGCTTGAAAAATGCGCGGTGGAAAGAGGATTCATTGTCCATTCCAATGATGAGAATTTTGCCGTGGACTCTTACCAACCCTTGAAACTTTATGCGGCCAACAAGAAAAAGCAGGACTCTCATGCGGAAAAAGAAAAAGAAAAAAACCATGAAGAGGATATTCGCTTTAGCCGTGTCGATTTCAGCGGTATCTTGACCATCACTGAACCAGAAAGCTTTCAAAAGGCATTGATGGATGGTATTGGCCCGGCCAAGGCATTTGGGTGTGGTCTTTTACTCGTTCGCCCCTTGTAACGGAACATGCTGCCGCCCCTGAAGCCCATCCCCATCAAGGAGCGGCTTTCCATCGTATTCGTGGAGAAGGGCGAGATCGACGTGGTCGATGGTGCTTTTGTGGTGGTGGATGCGCAGGGGTTTCGGGTACGTCCCGTCTTGACCCACATTCCGGTTGGTGGTGTTGCCTGCATCATGCTGGAACCGGGAACGCGGATTTCGCACATGGCGGCGGCGCTGGCGGCGCGGGTGGGAACACTGCTGGTATGGGTGGGAGAAGCCGGGGTGCGGCTTTATTCTTCGGGACAACCGGGCGGCGCGCGCGCTGATCGGCTGTTATATCAGGCAAAGCTGGCGCTCGATGAAGGTTTGCGGCTTAAGGTCGTGCGCAAGATGTATGCGATGCGTTTTGGCGAAGAGCCGCCAGCCCGCCGCAGCGTGGAGCAATTGCGTGGCATTGAGGGGGCACGGGTGCGGCGAACCTATCAATTGCTTGCACAAAAGTTCGGTGTCAAATGGTCGGGACGCAATTACAATCCGGACGCTTGGGACATGTCCGACCTGCCCAATCGTTGCCTTTCTTCCGCCACGGCGGCGCTCTACGGCGTGACCGAAGCGGCAGTGCTGGCTGCGGGCTATGCGCCAGCGGTCGGCTTCATTCACACAGGCAAGCCCCTGTCTTTCGTCTATGACGTTGCCGACATCTACAAATTTGAAACGGTGGTGCCCATCGCGTTCAAAATCGCTGCGAGCGCGTCAGTCAACCCGGAACGCGAAGTACGTTTAGCCTGCCGCGATGTTTTTCGCCAGACTCGTTTGCTGGAGAGGATCATCCCCGATATAGAAGACATGTTGTCTGCTGGCGGTATCAACAAACCCGCCCCGCCGGAAGATGCACTGGAACCCGCTATTCCCAACCCGGAGAACCTGGGCGATGCTGGTCATCGTACTTGAAAACGCTCCACCCCGCCTTCGGGGACGCTTGGCGGTTTGGCTATTGGAAGTGCGGGCAGGCGTTTACGTCGGCAACTATTCCCGTAAAGTACGGGAACACATCTGGAATCAGGTGGAAGTCGGCATTGAGGACGGCAATGCGGTCATGGTCTGGCGTGCTAACAATGAAGCGGGTTTCGAGTTTCTGACCTTGGGTGCCAATCGCCGTATACCTGCGGATTGGGATGGTGTACGACTTGTGAGCTTTCATCCTGAAGCCAAGGATTCTGATCTTTAACAATTTAATCTGTTCGGCATGCTGTTTTATTGGTAGAATTCCCGCACTCGAAATTCTCATTGCTTTTCATTGAGATAGAGGAAGTGCGTTCCCCGCGGGAGCGGGGATGAACCGACCCGACCCGCATCACTGATGAAGTGGTGCATGCGTTCCCCGCGGGAGCGGGGATGAACCGATGTCTTATCGAGATCGGCGCGCACTGGTGGGGCGTTCCCCGCGGGAGCGGGGATGAACCGTTATACTTCTCGGGCGCGCCCTGGGGTTTTTCGCGTTCCCCGCGGGAGCGGGGATGAACCGAACAGTGGGAAATCCGCCGATTCCTCGGCGGAGCGTTCCCCGCGGGAGCGGGGATGAACCGTAACAGGCCGCTAACGAGGTCTGTGGCGATTTGCGTTCCCCGCGGGAGCGGGGATGAACCGCACGGCAAATACCCGCACGTGCCCGTGGAGGAGCGTTCCCCGCGGGAGCGGGGATGAACCGGAAATCCGCAGGCCGAAAATCTGCGCGGGTGAGCGTTCCCCGCGGGAGCGGGGATGAACCGATTTCATCGGCTCTCTATACTGCACGGTGTTGGCGTTCCCCGCGGGAGCGGGGATGAACCGATTTCATCGGCTCTCTATACTGCACGGTGTTGGCGTTCCCCGCGGGAGCGGGGATGAACCGTTAATAGTTTACAGGCTATACGTTTAAGAGAAGCGTTCCCCGCGGGAGCGGGGATGAACCGCGCGCAAAATGGACTGGTTTGCAACATGGCGGGCGTTCCCCGCGGGAGCGGGGATGAACCGACACTCATTTGCCATTTTTTCAAACTCAGATCGCGTTCCCCGCGGGAGCGGGGATGAACCGGGAGTGGGAAACCCATGACGCCGTTATGGTGGGCGTTCCCCGCGGGAGCGGGGATGAACCGACACAGCTAGGTATAAATGACCAAGAAGTAATGCGTTCCCCGCGGGAGCGGGGATGAACCGGGGAATAACCAACCTATACCACCTCCACGACGGCGTTCCCCGCGGGAGCGGGGATGAACCGCAACCTATTGGCCTATAGGGCAGGAGTTTGTTGCGTTCCCCGCGGGAGCGGGGATGAACCGATCGCAGAGGGGCGAATCACGAGGGAGGACATGCGTTCCCCGCGGGAGCGGGGATGAACCGTGCATCCGGTTCATCCGCATGTTTTCCGATAGGCGTTCCCCGCGGGAGCGGGGATGAACCACCAGCAGCACCTGTACTTCACCCCCACCGAACGCGTTCCCCGCGGGAGCGGGGATGAACCGACGAACAGGTCATTGCGGGCGGCGATGTCCACGCGTTCCCCGCGGGAGCGGGGATGAACCGCCAGCGCGCAAAAATTGCCATCGGTTTCGATTGCGTTCCCCGCGGGAGCGGGGATGAACCGTGACATGGGCAGGGACGGTGATATTTTGCCGTGCGTTCCCCGCGGGAGCGGGGATGAACCGAGAACAGACAAAAAGAGAGAGAGGTGCGCCAAGCGTTCCCCGCGGGAGCGGGGATGAACCGTATGAAATACAGTTTATTACTCCATCTATTGCGCGTTCCCCGCGGGAGCGGGGATGAACCGGTATCTGGATTCCATACGACAAATGGCGTATAGCGTTCCCCGCGGGAGCGGGGATGAACCGCGAGAGGTCGTGAAGTGCCTGCGCTACAACACGCGTTCCCCGCGGGAGCGGGGAAGAACCGGGGAGACTGTTGTCAACCTAGAGTCTCTCCCCCGCGTTCCCCGCGGGAGCGGGGATGAACCGAATTCAGGGCAAAGTTGAATTGTCTATTGACAGCGTTCTCCGCGGGAGCGGGGATGAACCGATAACACATTAACATATGCACATTCATTTCCCGCGTTCCCCGCGGGAGCGGGGATGAACCGAATTGCAATCTCCTGAAATGGCCGAGGCCATTGCGTTCCCCGCGGGAGCGGGGATGAACCGAATGGATAATACAACGCGATACGCACGATCCACTGAGCGTTCCCCGCGGGAGCGGGGATGAACCGCGTGGGCAGTCTCCGCCGATGGGGTAGCCTCGGCGTTCCCCGCGGGAGCGGGGATGAACCGGATCAGACATAGTGAATGTGGATAACAACGTGGCGTTCCCCGCGGGAGCGGGGATGAACCGGTTGCATTCGATGATGTACCAACAAACTGTTGGCGTTCCCCGCGGGAGCGGGGATGAACCTGACCTGAGAACCGCCGTTCTGTTGTCGCTGTTGCGTTCCCCGCGGGAGCGGGGATGAACCGCATGTACCGGATACCGCTCGACGGGGAGCGAAGCGTTCCCCGCGGGAGCGGGGATGAACCGACAACTCGCGCAGGCGAAAAAACAGGCCGAGAGCGTTCCCCGCGGGAGCGGGGATGAACCGGTGTTATTCCCCACAAATCATTGGCGGAAACCGCGTTCCCCGCGGGAGCGGGGATGAACCGTTGTCGGTTTTTTGCGGAAAGCCGCTCAATGGGCGTTCCCCGCGGGAGCGGGGATGAACCGTGATAGGCTGGGGGGGAGAAACTCCCACCATTGCGTTCCCCGCGGGAGCGGGGATGAACCGGATCCCTTGATGGGTCATGGCGAGCTTACGTCGCGTTCCCCGCGGGAGCGGGGATGAACCGGTGACGCCGCCGAACGGCTGGCTCATTGCAGAGCGTTCCCCGCGGGAGCGGGGATGAACCGATTTCGAGAATCACCGCCAGCGCCTCGGGCGAGCGTTCCCCGCGGGAGCGGGGATGAACCGGACGATACATCGTGCTCAATCGAAAAAAACAGGCGTTCCCCGCGGGAGCGGGGATGAACCGGCTTTGAATGCCGGCGAATCCAGTCCGCCAGCGCGTTCCCCGCGGGAGCGGGGATGAACCGATATTTACTACAAATGCATTCGACCGAGAATTGCGTTCCCCGCGGGAGCGGGGATGAACCGAAACTGCCCGGAATTATCTCGCAGGCTGGAAAGCGTTCCCCGCGGGAGCGGGGATGAACCGTCAGAAAATAGTAGAGTAATTGCATATCACAGGCGTTCCCCGCGGGAGCGGGGATGAACCGTCATCTGAGGAAAACAGCATGTCCGCGACCGAGCGTTCCCCGCGGGAGCGGGGATGAACCGCAAACGGCTGATTTTCCTACTGATTTCATGATGCGTTCCCCGCGGGAGCGGGGATGAACCGCCATCAGAAAACGCCGCGCCGCCTATTGCGGCGCGTTCCCCGCGGGAGCGGGGATGAACCGAAATTTATCTGAAAAAGATGCAAGAGAAATTCGCGTTCCCCGCGGGAGCGGGGATGAACCTGGAAATATTTTTGACCAGGCCATCAATGATGTCGCGTTCCCCGCGGGAGCGGGGATGAACCGCTTATATGTCTACGTTGAATGGAGGCGGGGATGCGTTCCCCGCGGGAGCGGGGATGAACCGTTCAATGGGTATTGACTGGAATCCCCGTCTATGCGTTCCCCGCGGGAGCGGGGATGAACCGAAACAGAAAAATTACGAGGCGCATCCACCAGAAGCGTTCCCCGCGGGAGCGGGGATGAACCGTCTTCTTCCTGTTCAGGGGCAGTCAGTGGGCGGCGTTCCCCGCGGGAGCGGGGATGAACCGGCTACGTTCCTGAACGGGGTTGTTGTTCTAGAGCGTTCCCCGCGGGAGCGGGGATGAACCGGCAAAAAACGAAGCCCGGATCGCCATCAATGCGCGTTCCCCGCGGGAGCGGGGATGAACCGTACAGGAGCGACGGGAAGAAAAGCTGATGGTGTGCGTTCCCCGCGGGAGCGGGGATGAACCGCAAACCGGCAAACGGCCATAGCTCCAGATTCCGCGTTCCCCGCGGGAGCGGGGATGAACCGTCTCTCCCCAGGCTGACGCCCCGTGTAACAGCGCGTTCCCCGCGGGAGCGGGGATGAACCGTGTGCACAGGCACAGGCACAGGCACAGGCACAGCGTTCCCCGCGGGAGCGGGGATGAACCGGAGGAATGGCGAGTCGGACATCCTTCGGAAACGCGTTCCCCGCGGGAGCGGGGATGAACCGCATAGAACGGCAAAATATCACCGTCCCTGCCCAGCGTTCCCCGCGGGAGCGGGGATGAACCGGGTGAGCTTCTCCACAAACAATTGGAGAAAACGCGTTCCCCGCGGGAGCGGGGATGAACCGGTTGACATTTTCTGTAACTATAGTTACGATGTGCGTTCCCCGCGGGAGCGGGGATGAACCGTCTCTGATACAATGGGAAATGGATAGACGGGGGCGTTCCCCGCGGGAGCGGGGATGAACCGTTTAACTCCCTCAGGGCGGCCCGCGAGGCGGCGCGTTCCCCGCGGGAGCGGGGATGAACCGGACACCCTCGTCGGCGATCTGGCCGCCGAGGGGCGTTCCCCGCGGGAGCGGGGATGAACCGCGGCCTACGACCTGTGAACGTAATGAATCCGAGCGTTCCCCGCGGGAGCGGGGATGAACCGATTTATACCGTCAGAGTTTCGAGACCCACGGTGCGTTCCCCGCGGGAGCGGGGATGAACCGGCGGTCATCGGATAGCGCAACTTCGCATCGATGCGTTCCCCGCGGGAGCGGGGATGAACCGAAACCGCGCCCGATAGGATGCGTCGCTCTCCGCGCGTTCCCCGCGGGAGCGGGGATGAACCGGCACTAATAGACTTACAGTCATAGGTGATATAGCGTTCCCCGCGGGAGCGGGGATGAACCGTACACTACCTCGCCTATCGTGATCCTGTCGGAGCGTTCCCCGCGGGAGCGGGGATGAACCGAACGCCGCTATCTGTACACCTATAGCCTCTGTGCGTTCCCCGCGGGAGCGGGGATGAACCGCCATTGAGCCTCCTTGCGACTCTCTCCACGGTGCGTTCCCCGCGGGAGCGGGGATGAACCAGGACGACATCGAAAACTTCCGGGCTTACCTGCGCGTTCCCCGCGGGAGCGGGGATGAACCTGAAAACGCTTTTCTCTGTTCTGCTGCTTTCCCTGCGTTCCCCGCGGGAGCGGGGATGAACCGGAGGGT
>JAISNX010000034.1 GCA_031276015.1 Azoarcus sp. | reverse complement strand
TTCGACAGGCTGACGTTTCCACGCTGGCGCGGCAGACAGTCCTCAATCTGGTGGTATTACGCTTCGGTAATTTCCATTTCCGAAGCATACTAGATTTTTTGAATCTTTAGTGTTAACACACCCTAGTCCGGCGTATCGATTGCTGGCGATTGCTTTCGTCCTGCCGGATTTTTCTTGACGACTTTGAGGACGAGGTTGTCCAAGGCAGCCAGTTCCAGTTCGTAACCCTTTTTGCTTCCGGTTCGGGCGACGATGTCTCCCCATGCATAGACCTTCAGGTAGTGATCCGGCTTCGATGCCTGCTCAATACGATCCGCCAGCAAGGCTCCGCGCCGTGACTGCTTTAGGCGCTTGATGGGCAAGGAAATGGTCAGCGATTTATCGTCTGCCACTTCTGGAAAACGATCACATCCATCCATGAAGTTCACGTAGTAGTGAGTGGGTTCTTTTTCAGGCCAAGCCTTGACACGAGCGCCGCCGTACACCACTCGCGTGCCGTTTTCTTCTTCGGATATGGTGTTGATGCGGAGACATAGCTGGTGGTAGGTGAGCGTGCGGCCATTGATGGTGACGCGGTGGTTACGGCGATCCTCGGCCTCCATGTTTGACCAGCAGTCGATCAGTTTTTCCAGACGGGATGTGGTCGTGGTTCCCGTGCGAATTCCTGCTTGGCCGCCATCCTTCTGCGTAGCGTCATCCAAAACAACTGCTGGCGGGCGGGCATCTGCTGATGACGCGCCCAACAAGGTGTCGGAGTGGCGTGGCTCGAAGACATCGACGACGTTCGTCGCCTTCGGACGTGGATGGTGAACTTTATCGCGCTCCTCTCCACTTGGATTTTCCTCGCGCTTGCCCGCGTCGCTCACCACCCAAACGCATGTATCGATGTGCGGATGGTTCGTGTGCGACTTGAAGTGCGGCTGCTGGTACTTGTCGGACTCCTCCGCGTTCTTGTCGTAATTCACGCCCACGACGAGCGGGTTGTTTGCGGCGCGGCATGCGTCGTCTGAGCAACGGAACTTGAAGCGATGCCGATTGCCTGCTGGCTGTGCGAAGTATTCTTCCTGCGCTTCGTAGATTTCGACGGCGCCCCCAAGCTCTTCGCAATACGCTTCAAGAATTTCCATCGTTGGCTTTCTTCTCAGGAGTCACCGAACGGGATGTTGGCCGTTGGAGACAAATTGGTCATAGCTGTCGAAGCTCTCGCCGTCCTGCCACGACCGATCCCATGATCGCGGTTCGGCGCTTTCGAGCAGGAGCAGCGTGAGGACGCGATCACGAGCGCCGAAGGTGTGCTTGAACTCGCGCAGCTTCATGTGCTGCGCTTCTTCCGGGCACCAGATGGCGGCGGACATCTCCGTGCCATCCCACTCCTGCGTGACGCTGGTGTCGGCGGCCAGCGTGCCCGGCATGGGTTCCACCGGTTCGCCGTTGCGCCGAATGCGCGCCCGCGTCCGCCTCGCGCTGCCGCTGCGCCACTCGTACTTCATGTAGCCGTTGTCCCAATACACGAGGATGGCGCGATCCGTCGTGAACTTGATGTAGCGGATGCACAGCGCCTCCAGCGAGACGTTGAAACGCTTGGCGATGTCGCCGAGAACGCGGAAGTCGATGCGCTGGTTGGAAATACACGCGCGCAGCAGATCACCGGGCATCAGCAAATTGCTGGCGAAGTCGTCGGCCTCCCGTTCGATATCGCGGAGTGTTTCGATGCCGGTGTGGACGCTCTGCTTGTCACAGTTGAAGCTCTGCTGCTGGCCGCGATGCAGGATGAAGTGGCCCAGCTCATGGGCGATAGTGAAGCGTTGGCGTTCGGGACGTGATCTGCCGTTGTAGGCGATGCCCCACACCTCATGGTCATTGGGATCGCGCGCCAGCATTCCCTCGAAGGCATCGTCGTTGAACTGCACCGGCGGCTTGATCTCCCGAACGCCGGTGCCGTAGGGCGTGGTCGGCAGCATCTGCCGGACGACTTCGAGATCGATGGCGTCAGGCATGCCCGTGCTGTACCACGCCCGCAACCATTTCTGGACGGTGTTGGCGGCGATGGAACCAGTGGGGGCCTGCGTTGCGCTCAATCTTCAGTCCCCGTCTTTGTCCTTGCGCGAGAACATCATCTTGAGGACGTCCTGATAGTTCTTCTTCTCTTCCTCCGTCATCCCGGCGTACTCACGGAAGAAGGCCACATCTTCGGGGCTGGCGTCGGGTGCCTGCTGCATGGGCGTGCCCATCACGTCTTCCATCGTCACGCCCAGCACCTTGGCGATGGCCTGAATCCGCTCGGCGGAAGGGCGCTGCCCCTCCTTCATTTCCAGTTCCCAGATGTAGGCCTTGGTGCAGCCGACTTCGTCGGCGACCTGTTGCAGGGTCAGTTTCTTCGCCTCGCGCAAGCGCCGCAGGCGTGCTCCGAATGCCGAAGCCATCAATTTGCTCCCGTCAGGGGTAAATGTCGATCAAGCCCGTAAGTATAGCCACAAGATACCAAGGAGTGCCACAAGTGTCCCATTGATTGACAAGCGGAAATGCGAGGGGCAAAATCGCGTTTGTATCTCGTAGCTTTACTTTCATGGGGTGCGCATTCAGAAGCCCTGTCGCTGGCCCGTGCAGCCCGATCCCCGGTCGCAGACCTCCGACGCCGATCCAGAAAGGACGAACAAGATGAAGAAAACCTTTGTCGACGTGATGCTCGAGCTGCCGGTGGATGCCACGCTGCGCGACTTCCTGACCTCACATGGCTTGCCCGTGCCGAACGGGTTCGCGTGGGACGACACACCGGAGACCAGCCAGTTCTTGGTGGAGGCGGTCAAGGTCTGGCCGGACACCGCCGCCCGTGACCAGATGACCGCCAACCTCATGGCCAGTGTCCAGTTGGGCGACCCGGCAGGCAAGCAGGCGATGTTCGAGGCCGTGGTCTCGGACGGCGCGGCGCTGGCGGGCTTGACCCTGTGCCGCAGCGACGTCCATCGCTCGTTCTGGCTGTACGTCACCCACCCGACGTTGTTCGAGCGCGCCTACGACTTCAGCTTCTGGGAGTACCACGGGCCGCAGACCCAGCAATACGATCTCGGCCTGAAGCGCCAGCCGAACGGCGCTGACCACAACCTGGCCGCGCTGCGCAACGCCATCTCGGCCTTCTACAAGCGCGAGATGCAGTGCGGCGACAGCAGCATGGCGCATCTGGTCGAGCGCAGCCCCGGCGTGTTCCTGCTCACCGTCCACGTCAAGGACATGGCCATGCTGCGGCTGGAGTTCGAGGGTTCGACCCTCAAGCGCCGCGTCGGCAATCCCAACATCCACATGGTGCTGGAGTACGCCAAGACCACCGGCGTCGTGCGCACACTGGTGCGCGGCGGCCAGAAGTACCAGCAGATGCTGGTCGAGGCGTTCGCCGAACATGTGCTGGGCGTCAAGGCGAGCGCGCACCGGATCAAGTCGCCGACGCTGGACTTGTCGATGCTGCGCACCGGCTTCGACGTGCCGGAAGCGTTCGAGGACGGGTTCTCGATGGTGCAGTTGAAGGCGCTGACCTTCCTGAGCCCGGACGGTGCGCTGAAACTCGAATGCACCGCGATGCAGTCCAGCCAGCAACGCTCCGTGCATGAACTGCTGAAGGAGAAGTTGAACGGCCCGCTGGAAGGCAACTGGACGGTGACGGCGGCGCAGGTCAATCTCTACTACCCACCGGAGCCGGGCCGCACGCGCGCGAAGGTCGTCACCATCGAGGTGACCAGCAAGGGGCGGCTGAACCTGCACAAGTTCGACGCCAAGATGCAGGCTCAGTTGGAAGGCTATCTGGTCGCGGTGGGCATCTTGCAGAAGGGCCAGACCCTGAACGCGCACGAGATGCTGCCGGAAGCGGACGCGGTCAGTTCGACGCCGGTGATCGAGGACTGATCCGGTGGCGGCGCACAACGCTTGGGCTTTGGTCTGCCGCCTGTTCGCGAGCGGTACGCCCGTGCTGCGCGCCACGTTGTCGCCGCGCGAGGCGGCGACGCTGTCCGTCCTCGGCAAGGCGGTCAAGCTGACGGCGATGGATCAGTCCTTCGTGCTCTGCCCGCACTGCCAGCAGCATCGGGCGCAGGTGTGGGGCGATGGTCGCGGCGGACGGATGTGCCGTTGCCCGGACTGCGGGCCGGTGGCCGTCGAAGCAGCCGATGGTGCGGCGCTGGCCTTGGACGAGGACTGGCTGCGCCAGAAGATGCGCCTCGCGCTCGGCATCGAAAGCCGTGATGGCATCGATGACCTCGGCGACGGCGTGTGGCGGCTTGGTGATGCCCGGCGCTCGCCGGTGCTGCTGGCGCGCGATCTCACACGGGTGCTGCAAGAACCGGCGTTGCTGGAACGCGTGCGTGTGGCCGGTGGCGATATCCGGGTGATCACGCCAAGGCCGAGCACGACGCGCGGAGCGCCTTTCGGCACAGGCGTGGAATGGCTGGTGCTGGAGGAACGCTTCACGCTCTACGGCGGTGCGATTTCGTTCATCGCCACGTCGCCGCCCACGACGCCAGCAGTCGCCGATCCGGCCACGCCGGTGAACGGGCCGTTCTCGGCGGACTTCAAGTGGGCAACGCTGCCGGATGTTCAGGCCACTCCGATCCAGTTCACCGATGGTCAGTCGAAGGTGTTCGGCGCGCTGTGGTCGTTCAAGGGCGAGGCTACGACGGCGGATCGGATCATGCAGCGCGCGGGATTGGGAAGCGACAAGCCGAGCGACCTGTTCAAGATCAAAGCGAAGGACAAGGGCAAACCGGAGCCTGCGGCACAGCATGCCGCCTACGGCGCGCTCGTGGTCACGCAGCAACGCGCAGGGCTGTATGCGATGCCGTGCGCGACAGCGGGAAAGGAGGTCGCCATGACGTGATGACGCTGCCCGACGCGCCGAGGCTCGCGCGACTTCAAGAGCCTGACCTTTTCAATTTTTGGAGCATTTGAAATGAGCGGAAAGAACCAATGGGTCGTTCCCATCAACGGCGGTGATCAGTGGGGCGTGCGCGGTGAAGGCAACGACCGCCTCACCTCCGTCCACGACACGCAGCAGCAGGCGATTGACCGTGCGCGGGACATCGCCATCAACCAGCAGAGCGAGATGTTCATCCAAGGGCGTGACGGCCAGATCCGTGAGCGCAACAGCTACGGTAACGATCCGTTCCCGCCCGAGGGTTAACGTGGAGCCTGGCCTCGCGGGTTTGCCATGCTACTTTGCTCGTGCAAACCCGCGAGCCAACCATTCCTACTGGCACGCGCACAAGTGGTTGATGCGCAACACCGTCTGCGAGTGCCACTTTGAGCCAGTTGGCGCAGGTTTCGAGAGAAGACAGGGCGGAACAGGGGCGAACCGGGCGCGTGGTGGCTGTCGGGCGACCAGCTGCTGGCACCCGCAGAATGGCCGGGAACCCCGCGTGGTGTGCGGAACCCGCAAAGAAAAACGCCCAACCGAGAACGGTTGGGTTTTGGATAAATGGTGGACCGAAAGGGGATCGAACCCTCGACCTCCGCATTGCGAACGCGGCGCTCTCCCAGCTGAGCTATCGGCCCGAAGGGTGCGCATTGTAGCAGGACTCCGGGGGTTGTGAACCCCGTTGCCGTGTGCGGGATGAACAAGCCATCCGGCCTCGCGGCGAGCAGGCCTTCCGGGCCGGGCGAAACAAGATTCCTCCCGCGCCCGCGTTCTCTTTTATAGTGTCGAGTTCGCCCGCCGTCCCGGCCCTGACATGGATGAAATCCGCATTCGCGGCGCTCGCGCCCATAACCTGAAGAACATCGACATCGACCTGCCGCGCAACCGGCTCACGGTCATCACCGGCCTGTCCGGCTCGGGGAAGTCGTCGCTGGCCTTCGACACGCTTTACGCCGAAGGCCAGCGGCGGTATGTCGAATCCCTTTCGGCCTATGCGCGGCAGTTCTTGCAGTTGATGGAAAAGCCCGATGTCGATCTGATCGAGGGGCTATCCCCCGCGATCTCCATCGAGCAGAAAGCCGGTAGTCACAATCCCCGCTCCACGGTGGGCACCGTCACCGAAATCCACGATTACCTGCGCCTGCTTTTCGCCCGCGCGGGGACGCCGCATTGCCCGCATCACCCCGAACGCGCGCTCGATGCGCAAAGCGTCTCGCAAATGGTCGACCAAGTGCTGGCGCTGCCCGCCGATTCCCGCGTGATGATCCTCGCCCCGCTGGCAAGCGCCAGGAAGGGCGAGCAGCAGGCGCTTTTCGCCGATCTCGTCGCGTCGGGGTTCGTGCGGGTGCGGGTCGATGACACCGTCCTCGAGATCGACGCCCTGCCGCCCCTGGAGAAAAACCGCCGTCACAGAATCGAAGTCGTCGTCGACCGCCTGCGGGTCAGGCCCGAATTGCGCGGACGGCTGGCCGAATCGTTCGAGACCGCCCTTGCCCAGGGCAACGGGCGCGCCATCGCGGTGGAAATGGATCGCGCCGAGGGCGGCGAGCATCCATTTTCGGCCCGCTTTGCCTGCCCGGTCTGCGATTTCGCCTTGCCCGAACTGACTCCCCGCCTCTTCTCGTTCAACAATCCGGCGGGAGCCTGTCCGCGCTGCGACGGCCTGGGGCAGATCGACTTTTTCGACCCGGCGCGGGTCGTCGTGCATCCCGGACTGTCGCTGTCCGCCGGGGCGATCCGGGGGTGGGATCGGCGCAATCAGTTCTATTTCCAGATGATCGCCAGCCTCGCCGCGCATTACGGGTTCGACACCGAAGCGCCGTTCGAGAGCCTGCCGCCCGAGGTGCGCGATGTGGTGCTCTACGGTTCGGGCACGGAATGCATCGCCTTTCGATACATCTCCGACACGGGCCGCACGGTGGGCAAGAAGCACCCGTTCGAGGGCATCATCCCCAGTCTCGAACGGCGTTTCCACGACACGGATTCCGCCGCGGTGCGGGAGGAACTGCTCAAGTACCGCACCAGCCGCGCCTGTCCGGACTGCGGCGGCACGCGGCTGGCACCGCCCGCCCGGCATGTCCGGATTGGCGGCCTGTCCCTGCCCGACGTGGCGAATCTGCCCCTGTCGCGCTGCCTCGCGTTTTTCGCCGAATTGCAGCTCGACGGGCAACGCGCGCTCATCGCGGAGAAAATCGTCAAGGAAATCGCCACCCGGCTGCGCTTTCTCACCAACGTCGGCCTGGGCTACCTGAGCCTCGACCGCGCCGCCGACACGCTCTCCGGCGGCGAGGCGCAACGCATCCGGCTGGCCAGCCAGATCGGCTCCGGGCTGACCGGCGTCATGTATGTGCTCGACGAACCCTCGATCGGCCTGCACCAGCGGGACAATGGCCGCCTGCTCGAAACGCTCGGCCAATTGCGCGATCTCGGCAACACCGTGATCGTGGTCGAACACGACGAAGATTCCATCCGCAGCGCCGACTACCTCGTCGACATGGGGCCGGGCGCGGGCGAAAACGGCGGCGAAATCATCGCCCACGGCCCGCCCGAGGCGGTCATCGCCAACCCCGCCTCCCTCACCGGCGCATGGCTCGCGGGCCGCCGCAGGATCGCACTTCCCAGGCGCGTGCCGCCGAACGCCAAACACATGATCCGGATCAGCGGCGCACGCGGCAACAACCTGAAAAACCTGGACGTCGACATTCCCGCCGGGCTTTTCACCTGTGTCACGGGCGTATCGGGTTCAGGCAAATCCACCCTCATAAACGACACGCTCGGCGCGTGCGCCGCCAGCCTGCTCAACGGCGCGAACGCCGAAGCCGCGCCGCACGAAGCCATTGCCGGGCTGGAAGCGTTCGACCGCATCATCGACGTCGACCAATCGCCGATCGGTCGCACGCCGCGTTCCAACCCCGCCACCTACACCGGCCTGATGGCACCGATCCGCGAATTGTTCGCGGGCGTGCCCGAAGCGCGCGCGCGCGGCTACGGCGCGGGGCGGTTTTCGTTCAACGTCAAGGGCGGGCGCTGCGAGGCGTGCCAGGGCGGCGGCATGATCCGGGTCGAAATGCATTTCCTGCCCGACATGTACGTCCCCTGCGACAGTTGCAATGGCCGCCGCTACAACCGCGAAACGCTGGAGATTCGCTACAAGGGCCGCAACATCTTCGAGGTGCTGGAAATGACCGTCGACCAGGCGCTCGGCTTCTTCGGTGCGGTGCCGAACATCGCGCGCAAGCTCGAAACCCTGGCCGATGTCGGACTCGGCTATATCCGCCTCGGGCAAAGCGCCACCACGCTCTCCGGCGGCGAGGCGCAACGGGTCAAGCTCGCGCTCGAACTCTCCAAGCGCGACACGGGGCGGACGCTCTACATCCTCGACGAACCGACGACCGGCCTGCATTTCCAGGACATCGAGCTACTGCTGCGCGTCCTGCACCGGCTGCGCGACGGCGGCAACACTGTCATCGTCATCGAGCACAACCTCGACGTCATCAAAACGGCGGACTGGATCATCGACCTCGGCCCGGAAGGCGGCAACGGCGGCGGCGAACTGGTTTGTACCGGCACGCCGGAGACCGTCGCCGCCTGCGCGGAAAGCCACACGGGGCGGTATCTGGCGGCGGCGCTGGCGCGGGGGTGACTCGCATTCACCGCATTGGGGGCAATACCGGCCCGTCACGGCGGGAATATGCTCAGTCCATGCCCCATTTTTGCAGCCTGTAGCGCAACTGCCTGAGCGTCATTCCGAGCTTGCGCGCCGCCGCCGAGCGGTTCCAGTGGGTTTCGTCGAGCGCCTGCAACATGCGCGCGCGCTCGTCGCCGGAGATTTCGCCGGGTTCTTCGACGGTATCGGTTTCCTCGTCCGGCGGCGCACTCGCAGGGCTTATGCTGTCCGCCGGATTCTCCAGGCCGAGGTCGCCCGCGCCGATGATGTCGCTCTCGCAGAGCGCGCAGGCGCGCTCCAGCAGGTTTTCCAGTTCGCGCACGTTGCCGGGAAAGCGGTGTTGCCGCAGGGCGGACAAGGCTTCCGGCGAGAGCGTGCGCAAGGGGCCGCCGTCGCGTTCGGCCAGGCGCGCGAGGACGTGCGTGGCCAGTTCGGGAATGTCCTCCAGGCGTTCGCGCAACGGCGGCACGCGCAGGGTGATGACGTTGATGCGGAAATAGAGATCCTGGCGGAAACGGTTTTCCGCGACGAGTTTGCCGAGGTCGTGATGCGAGGCCGAGAGAATGCGCACGTCGACCGCTTCTTCCGCCTGCGCGCCGACCGGGCGGACGGCGCGTTCCTGGATGGCGCGCAGAAGCGCGACCTGCATGGAGAGCGGGAGGTCGGCCACTTCGTCGAGGAACAGGGTACCGCCGCTGGCGGCCTGGAAAAGCCCGTCCTTGTCCGCCGCCGCGCCGGAGAAGCTGCCCTTGCGGTGGCCGAACAGTTCGCTTTCCATGAGTTCGTGCGGGATTGCGCCACAGTTGACGGGCACGAAGGGGCCTGCCGCACGCATGCCGAGCTTGTGGATGAGGCGGGCGATGACTTCCTTGCCGGTGCCGGATTCGCCGTGGATGAATACCGGGGCCTGGTTGCGGGCGAGTTTTTCGATTTGTCCGCGCAGTTGCACCATGGCGGGAGCACTGCCGATGAGGCCGCCGCGTCCGCCCGCGCTGGCGGAAGCGGCCACGCCTGGCAGGACGCCGGACGCGGGCTGGAGTTCGAGGGCGTGGCGCACCAGTCCGCGCAGCGCCGCGAGTTCGATGGGTTTGGTGACGAAATCGAAAGCGCCGAGTTTGAGCGCGCGGATCGCGGTCTCGATGCTGCCGAAGGCGGTGATGACGGCAACCGGCAGGCCGGGGCGGCGATGCTGGATGTGTTCGACGAGTTCCAGACCGTCGCCGTCGGGCAGCCGCATGTCGGTGAGGCAGAGCCGGTAGTTGCCGCGTTCGACGAATTCGCGCGCTTCGGCAAGCGAGCCGGCACTGTCCGCGCCCAGGCCCATGCGCAATAGCGAAAGTTCCAGCAGTTCTCGGATGTCCGCTTCGTCGTCGACGATGAGGATGTCCTTGGCGACAGTCCGGTTCCGGCGATCGGGGGTGGCGCTCATGGCTGGCTGCGTCCGGTCAGGATGAAGTGGGCACCGGAGGCGGCGGGGCCGTCATCCAGCAGGTCGAGGCTGAAGCCGTTGGCTTCGGCCAGTTCGCGCGCGATGTACAGCCCCAAGCCGGTACCTTTTGCGTGGGTGGTGAAAAACGGCTCGAACAGATGGGCGCGGGCTTGTTCGTCCAGGCCGGGGCCGTCGTCGCGCACATGGACGCTGACCAGGCCCTTGCCCGCGTCGACGGCGCTGATGCGGATCGCGCCGGGTTTGCCGCTGCAATAGCGGCGGGCGTTGGCGAGCAGGTTGTCGAGTATCTGGTGAAGGTGGCTGCGGTCGATGCCCAGGGTCAGCGCGGGGGCGATGTCGGCCTGGAAAACGGCTTTTTCGTTTTCGCCGCGCAGCCCGGCTTCGTCGAGAAGCCCGGCGACGAAACTGGCCAGCGGCAGGGCTTCGGGGTGCGTTCTTTCCCGCCGCCCGAGGGCGAGTACGTCGCGGATCATGTGTTCGATGCGCCGGGCGTTGTCCTTGACGATGTGCGCCAGCCTCAATTGCATGTCGCCGCGCTTTTCTTCGCAGAGAAGTTCGGCGGCCTGCGTGACCGCCGAGAGGGGATTGCGGATTTCGTGCGCCATGTTGGCGGTGAGGCGTCCGAGCGAGACGAGTTTGAGTTGCTGCATGCGGCGCTGGATGTCCTCCAGGTCGGTCAGGTAGATGAGCCTGTCGCCTTCGATGCCGCTGTTCCCCCCCGCGACCCGGCAGCGCAGCAGGCGGTGGGGCTGGCCCAGGGTGATGAGTTGCCCGGTTTCGTTGCCGCCCGCGCGCAGGCATAGCTCGGCCAGGGCGGGGTCGATGTCGGCCAGCGGACGGCCTTCGATGCGGGCCTGGCCCAACAGCGTACAGGCGGAAGGGTTGACTTGCCGCACGATGCCGTCGGCCCGCAGGACGATGACGCCATCGTGCATGTCGTGGATGATGTGGGCGTTGATGGCTTCTTGCTGCGCAAGTTCCATGCTCCGCTCTGCAGCGAGCGTGGCGTTGCTCCGGGCGCGCAGGGCCAGCAGCCGCGCCACGATGGCGATGCCGAAAAAGGCGCTGCATGTGAGTGCCACCCGGAAGAAATCCCCGGCTTCCCGGCTGCCGTCCGCGAGGGCGCGCCAGGTGTTTTCGGTCAGCACGGCGACCGTGGCCAGCGCCGCCATGAGCAGGACGATCCGCCCTTCGGCCAGGAGGCCGGAACCGGCAAGGATGACCATCATCAGTACGGGGATGCCGCTCTGGTAGCCGCCGCTCGTGTTCATGACGATGACGAGAACCGCCAGGTCGATGAAGCCCTGGATCACCATCAGCCGGGCGAAACCGATGCGTCGCACGACGCCCGGCAGGCCGGGGGCGAGGATGAGCAGCAGGTAGACGAGGGCAACGGTTCCGAACAGTTTCGGCGACTCGAAGCCGAGGCCGAAGCGCGCGCCGAGGGTGAGGAAGAACCCGGCGGCAATGAGCCGGAACAGGTTGAAATAGCGCAGTGTCCTGCGCCGTGCGGGATCGTGATCCGTTTCCGCCAGGACGGCGTTCATGGGCCGACCGCTTCGGCTTTGTTTTTGTCGTGGGCGCGGCGGTGTTCCTCGCAGCAGAAAAACCCGTCCGCCGTGCGCACGCCTTCGCTTTCGGGCACATGGACGCCGCAGAGGCCGCAAGCCAGCATGCGCTCGGGCAATTTGTCCGGGGACGGGGCGCGTCCGAACCGGAAGCGTCCGTCGGTGCCTTGCCCGTCGCCCGTTTCGTTGCGCCGTCCGAACAGGAGGCTGAGCAGGCCGCGCAGGATGAGTCCCAGCACGCCGAGACCGATGAGGATCAGTACGAGGAAAAAAACCAGGATCAGTTTGAACACGCCGACGCCCGCTGCCGAGGCCATGGATGAAGAAGGGAGAAAGTCTATCATCGTCGTTACGGCAAGCCGCAGCCTCTTGAACGCTTCCGGGAGGCGTATTGCCGCTTCCCGGCGCAGTTCGTTTATAGCAATATGGAAAGTGCGGGCGAGATAATCGACGACAAGGAACTGCGCGCGGCAATGGCCGGGCGCGGTACGGGCACCCCGGCCACGCGGGCGCGGAACAGACTTTGTCAAAGCCCGGGGTAACCCCGCTAGCGCGTTTCAGTCGTTCAAGAGCTGCCCATCCGCTTCGGGGCACCCATCCACCTCAGGAACAACAACCATGGAAAAACCGTTTTCATCCCGATTCGCAAGCTCCCTCGCCGCGCTGACCTGGCTCGTTTGCACGCTCGCCATCTGGCTGTGCGCACCACCCGCCAATGGCCAGGAGCCTGCCGCGCGGCGGATCGCCGTCACGCCGCCTGTGGTGCGCCTCAACGTGCAGGGTGCCGAAAAGCCCATCGAATTGCGCAAGCTCGATATAAAAAGCGACATCACCGGACGGCTGGCATGGACGACCGTCGAAATGACCTTCTACAACCCCAACGCCCGCGTGCTCGAAGGCGAACTGCAATTCCCGTTGCTGGAGGGGCAGACCATCGCCGGTTTCGCGCTGTCGATGCCGGGCGTCAATGGGAAGGAGACGATGCGCGAAGCCGTACCGGTCGATAAGGCGAAAGGACGCGCGGTGTTCGAGGACGTTATCCGCCAGCGCATCGACCCGGCATTGCTGGAGGCGACGCAAGGCAATAATTTCAAGTTGCGTGTCTATCCGCTCAATCCGGGCAATACGCGCACGGTGCGGCTCATTTACAGCGAACGCCTCGCCGCGAGCGCGAACGGCAATGCGCTCTACCGCCTGCCGCTCGCCTATGGACAAGTCCAGAATCTCGAACTCGAAATAAAGGTGCAAGGCGCGAACCGCGCCCCCGCCGTGACCGGCAAGGTGGCGGGCGTCGATCCCGTCTTCCGCAAGCGTGGCGGTGAGTACGTCGCCCGTGCCGAAACGGGCAAGCCGCATACGCGGGGCGGCACGCTGGCGGTGGAGATTTCCGCCGCCGGAGACACGGTGTACGTCGGCGAAGACGACGGCAAGCCGTATTTCTACACCGAGGTCGCCGCCCCCGCCGCCGGTGCGCGCGCGGCCCCGAAAACGCTCGATGTGCTCTGGGACGCCTCGCTGTCCGGCGCAAAGCGCGACCATGCGAAGGAATACGCTTTCCTCGATGCCTTCTTCGCCCAGCTACCCGACGTCCGTGTGCGCCTACAGGTGGTGCGCAACGTGGCCGAGGCAGCGCGCGAATTCGCGGTGTCACGCGGCGACTGGCGCGCGCTGCGCAAGGCGCTCGAAAGCATGGAGTACGACGGTGCCACCAATCTGTCCGCCTTCGATTTCAAGGCCGCCTCCGATCTGTATTTCCTGTTCTCGGACGGTCTCGACAATTACAGCATCACCCCTGCCAAGCCGCCCAAAGCGCCGCTTTTCGCGCTGGTTTCCGCGCCGGGCGCGGAAACCGCCCGCCTGCGCGGCCTGGCCGCGAACGGTGGCGGCGTTATCGACCTCGCCACCATCGACGCGAAATCGGCGGCGGCGCGCACGATGCAGACCCGCCCGCACATCGCCGCCGTGGAAGGCGGCATCGGCGAGGCGGTATGGCAGGAAGCGCCGCAGGGCGACGCCTTCCTCGTCGTCGGCATCGTCCGTAACGCCGCGCGCCCGCTGCGCATCGTGTTCGGCGACGGCAGTGCCGTCGAAAGACGCCTTCCCGCCGACGGCGAGGACGCCGACGCCGTGCCCTACCTGTGGGCGGCGGCACGGATCGCTCATCTGGAAGAGGAATACGACCTCAATCGCGGCGAAATCCGCCGCCTCGGGCGCGCCTTCCGCATCCCGACGCGCGAAACCTCGCTGATCGTGCTCGATCGCGTCGAGGATTACGCCCTGCACGACATCGAACCCCCAATGGAATTGAAGGCCGACTACGACCGTCTGCGCGCGCAGATGCGGCAGAGCCGCGGCGAACCCGACAAGCTCGCGCGTGTGCTGCGCGAATGGAAGGCGCGCGACGCCTGGTGGAAGCGGGATTTCCCGAAGGGCAAACCGGCCCGGGCAAACAAGCGGAAAACCCGGGGGCGCTTGCTGGGCGAGCCACCGCCACCCGAACTGGTCCCCGGCGCGATGGAGGTCACGTTGGAGGTCACGTCGGCACCTGCTGAAGCAGAACCCGCGCAAGACATGCTCAGCGACATGGCCAGATCTGTTGCCCCCGCCCCTGTCGCCCCTGCCCCTGTCGCCCCCGCCCCTGCCGTTTCGGAGCGGCGCGAGGTTTCGCGCAACAAACAACAGTACCTCGCCCAGGCAGCGGCCCCGGCCCCGGCTCCGGCTCCCACCCCGACCGCCACCATCGCCCTGCGCCCATGGACGCCCGAGGCCGCCTACATCCGCCGCATGAAGAACGCGCGCGCCGAGGATCTGTACCGCATCTACCTCGACGAACGGCCCGACTTCGAGAACAGCGTCGCCTTCTACCTCGACGTGTCCTACGAACTGGGGCGGCGCGGACAGGAAAAGCTGGCCCTGCGGGTGCTCTCCAATCTCGCCGAGATGAACCTGGAAAACCGGCAAATCCTGCGCGTGCTCGGTTATCGCCTGCTGGAAGCGAAACTGCCCGAACAAGCCGTGCTGGTGTTCGGGCGCGTGCTGAATCTGGCCGACGACGAGCCGCAATCGTTCCGCGACCTCGGGCTGGCCCACGAAGCGGCAGGCGAACATCAACTCGCCATCGACAACCTCTACCAGGTCGTGGAAAGGAACTTCCCGCGCGCCTGGCCCGGCATCGAAGTCATCGCCCTCACCGAGTTGAACGCCATCGTCGCCACCGCGCCCGAACGGCTGGACACGCGCCGCATCGACCCGCGCCTGCTCGCCGACCGTCCGCTCGATTTGCGGGTGGTGCTCACCTGGGACAGCGACGTAACCGACATCGACCTGCATGTGATCGACCCGAACCAGGAAGAGGCGTATTACGGCCATTCCCTGACTTGGCAGGGTGGCCGCGTCTCGCCCGACAACACCGTCGGCTACGGCCCGGAGGAGTACACCTTGCGGCGGGCCAAGCCCGGCAAATACCGAGTGGAAGTAAACTTCTACGGCCATCGCCAGCAGGCGATTTCGGAAGCGACCACGATCCAGCTCGATTTCTTCACCGGCTACGGCACCCGCAAGGCAGAGAAGCAATCGGTGACGATGCGCCTGAAGGACGCGAAGCACAGGATTTTCGTGGGGGAATTCGAGGTGAAATAAACAAGGCGGCACTCGGAATGGAAAAGGGGCGAAGGCCCCTTTTTCCATTCGCCTGTTGCCCTTCTTCCAGTCGCCCTGCCGCAAGGGAGCGCAGTTCATGCCTCCGGAGAGGCTGCGGTTCTTACGGGAACGGCGGTGTGACGCAATGGGTGCTATCGTGCCATTCGACCCCATTGCCACGACACCGGGCGCATGCTGCCGTGTGCTTCGGCACGCTTTCTCCTGGCTTTTTCTTGCTACCTACTTGCAAGTTTGTCTATTGCGTCTTTATCATCCGCCGCTTCAACTACATAGGCGGGTAATCACCCGACATCGGCCAGGGCGACATGAGCAAACAACTGATCATCGCGGAAAAACCTTCGGTGGCGCAGGACATCGCCCGTGCGCTGGGCGGTTTCACCAAGGAAAAGGATTATTTCGAGTCCGACGACTACGTGCTGTCGTCGGCGGTGGGGCACCTGCTCGAACTGGCCGTGCCCGAGGAATTCGAGGTCAAGCGCGGCAAATGGACGTTCGCCCACCTGCCGGTGATCCCGCCGCATTTCGACCTGAAGCCCATCGAAAAGACCAGCGACCGGCTGAAACTCCTCACCCGCCTCATCAAGCGAAAAGACGTTACCGGCCTCATCAACGCCTGCGACGCGGGGCGCGAGGGCGAGCTGATCTTCAACTTCATCGTGCGCCACGCGGGCGCGAACAAGCCCGTGCAACGCCTGTGGCTGCAATCCATGACCGCGACCGCGATCCGCGACGGCTTCGTGCGCCTGCGCGCCGCCAGCGATGTCGAAGGGCTGCGCAATGCCGCCGTCTGCCGCGCCGAATCCGACTGGCTGATCGGCATCAACGGCACGCGGGCGATGACCGCGTTCAACTCGAAAACCGGCGGTTTCCATCTCACGACCGTTGGCCGGGTGCAGACGCCGACGCTGGCGATCGTGGTCGAGCGCGAGGAAAAAATCCGCCAGTTCAAACCGCGCGATTATTGGGAACTGGAAGCGCGCTTCGCCTGTGCGGCGGGCGAATACGGCGGACGCTGGTTCGACGAGCATTTCAGGAAGCCCGAAGGCGACGAGCACGCCAACGCACAAAGACTGTGGGACAAGACCCGCGCCGAAGCCATCCGCGACAAGTGCGCGGGCCAGCCGGGCACGGTCACGGAGGAATCCAAACCTTCGACACAGCTTTCGCCCTTGCTTTTCGACCTCACCAGCCTGCAACGCGAAGCCAATGGCCGTTTCGGCTTTTCGGCGCGCACCACCCTGCAATTGGCGCAGGCCCTGTACGAAAGGCACAAGGTGCTGACCTATCCGCGAACCGACGCGCGCGCCCTGCCGGAAGATTATCTCGGCACGGTGAAAGACATCCTGCGCAGCCTGCCGGATGCCTATGCGCCGTTCGCCGCCGAGATCGCGCGCCAGGACTGGGTGAAGCCGAACAAACGCATTTTCAACAACGCCAAAATCTCCGACCACTTCGCCATCGTCCCCACCGGCGCGCTGCCGAAAAGCCTGACGGAAGCCGAGCAGAAGATTTACGACCTCGTCACGCGCCGTTTCCTTGCTGTGTTCTACCCTGCCGCCGAATACCGCGTCACGACCCGCATTACCCGCGTCGTCGGCGAAGCCTTCAAGACCGAGGGCAAGGTACTGGTCAGCGCGGGCTGGCTCGCCATCTACGGCAAGGAAGCCGTCAATGCGCGCGAGGAAGGCGGGGAGAACGCGCAACTGGTTCCCGTCACCCCCAACGAAACAGTGCAGACCGAGGAAATCCTGCTCCGCGCCCTGCAAACCAGACCGCCCGCGCGTTTCAACGAAGCCACGCTGCTCTCCGCGATGGAAGGCGCGGGCAAGATGGTCGACGACGAGGAACTGCGCGCGGCAATGGCCGAGCGCGGCCTGGGCACCCCGGCCACGCGGGCGCAGATCATCGAAGGCTTGATCGCCGAGCAATACCTGTACCGCGAGGGGCGCGAACTGACCCCGAGCGCCAAGGCGTTCTCGCTCATTACCCTGATAAGGGGGCTGGGCATCGACGCCCTGGCCTCGCCCGAACTCACCGGCGGATGGGAATACAAACTCGCCCGCATGGAGCGCGGCGAGCTGTCGCGCGAAGCCTTCATGCACGAAATCGCCGGAATGACCCGCGACGTGGTCGAGCGCGCCCGGCGCTTCGAGTCCGACACCGTGCCGGGCAATTTCGCCACCCTCGCCGTGCCGTGTCCGAAGTGCGGCGGCGTGGTGAAGGAAAACTACAAGAAATTCGCCTGTCAGAAATGCGACTGGAGCACCTGGAAAATCGTCGCGGGCCGCCAGTTCGAGATCGGCGAGATCGAAACCCTGCTGCGCGAAGGCCGTGTCGGCCCGCTATTGGGCTTCCGCAACAGGATGGGACGGCTTTTCAATGCCGAGGTCGTCCTCAACGACGACAAACAGCCCACTTTCGATTTCGGCCAGCCCAGGGAAGGCGAAGCGGCGGAGGCGGTCGACTTCTCCGGCCAGGAAGCGATAGGCGCTTGCCCGAAATGCCAGGCCCGCGTTTTCGAGCACGGCATGGCCTATGTCTGCGAAAAATCGGTCGGGCCGGAGAAAAACTGCGATTTCCGCTCGGGCAAGATCATCCTGCAACAGCCGGTCGAGCGCGAACAGATGCAAAAGCTGCTCGCCGAAGGCCGGACGGATCTGCTGCGCGGTTTCGTCTCCGCCCGCACGAAGCGCAAGTTCTCCGCCTTTCTCGTGCGCGGCAAGGATGGCAAGGTCGGCTTCGAGTTCGAGCCGCGCGCGCCCAAGGCCGCAAAACCCAAAACGGAAAAAGCCGAAACCGGCGAAAGCGAGGCGGGAAATGCCGCGAAGAAAGCGCCCGCCCGACGCGCGGCGGCGAAAAAAGCGGGCTGAATCGCCACCGTCGTCGATGCGCTACGCCGGAAAGGAAACCGCGTCCAATGGAACCGAGCTTGGCGGCATCAGGGGATCCTTTGCCGCCTGATGAATTGGGATAAAAGAGGAACCGCGAGCGAGTATCGACCCAATCTGTTCTTGAATACCAGCCCCGACTCCGACAATGACCCGAGCATCTGGTTTACGTGGCTGGCGCTGAACCCTTTATCGAGAACCTCTCTGGATTCGACGACGATTTCCTGCACGGTGAACTCATCATCGCAAGTATCCAGACCGGCAATGACTTGCAGAAGCTCCCTTTGCCTGTCCGTTACTTTCGACCATCTGCCCTGGAAAAAATCGGTATCCAGCTTCCGGATGATGTCTTTCTCGGGCACGGCGGAAATCTGCCCCGAACTTGCCCTGGTGATCCATACATCAAAGACTTCCTTGCATATGTACTGAATAAAATACGGATAACCGCCAGACATTTTAATGATCTGCTTTACCGTCTCGGGCGAAAACACCATGCCGCACCCGGAATTCTCGAATGGTTTCTCGATGGCTTCCTTGGAAGCGGCTTCGTCCAGTTGTTTGAGGAATATGATGTGAAACATCCTTTCGGCATACGTCCGGGCTTCCACGAGCTTTGGAAACAAGGTGGGCAGCCCCGTCAACACGAGGAAATAAGGCAGACCCTTTCTTTGGAGAGATTGAAACACTTCCAGTAGCAATGCCAACGGATACTGGCCCTTGCTTGAATGATCGCTCAGGTTTTGCGCTTCATCGTATGCGAAAACAATGCCCTTTATTCTGGATTGCGGCAAGACTGACCAGGCAAATTCCAGTATGGCTTTCAATTTATCGGCAACAAGCCCCGGCGTGCTTTCATATTTCGCCCTCAATATTTCAAAGTTGAGCGGCTGCCGGATGATTTGCTCCGTCTGGACGAAGCCAAGCCCAAGTCGCGTTTGTTCGTACTCCACCAGTGCCGACGTGACGAGCGATATATCGGCCACTATCCGCGTTGCCAATGCATTTTCGGTCACGCTGGCCGCCTCGGACAAGTCCGCACCAGCCCAAAGCCATCCGGCCTCGAATGCAATCGGACGAAAAGTTTCCAGCAGTACCGTTTTCCCTACCCCGCGCAAACCGGTGAGAATGATGTTCTGTGTGATGACGCTTTGGGCGAGGTAACGCTTCATTTCATCCTGCTCGGACGTCCTGCCCGCCAAGTAGGGCGGTTTATGTCCAGCACCTGGACGGAACGGGTTTTCGTACTGGCTGCTCATCGTTTAGTCCTGTTTAGTTCATAGGCTAAATTTAGCCTACCACATAAATTTACACTGTCAACTAACACTTACTAAATAAACAAACGCAAGTCGTGTCACGCTCGCCATCCAAACCAACAAGATTGCTTGCTAGAATCCCCTTCCCGCTCGTCGGCGGGAAGTCATTTCTCATCATCCCGTTCTCTGCCCCGCCCCCCTTTGCCTGCCATTTCCCACGTCCCCGACCTCCAGCGCGACATCGAGCGTCGCCGCACTTTCGCCATCATCTCCCACCCCGATGCGGGCAAGACCACGCTCACCGAAAAGCTGCTGCTCTTCGGCGGCGCGATCCAGCTCGCGGGCACGGTCAAGGCGCGCAAGTCGGCGCGGCACGC
>JAISNX010000016.1 GCA_031276015.1 Azoarcus sp. | reverse complement strand
TTCAAAAAAGAGCAGGGCGTCGACCTCAAGAACGACGTGCTCGCCCTGCAACGCCTGAAAGAAGCCGCCGAAAAAGCCAAGATCGAGCTTTCTTCCGGCCAGCAGACCGAAATCAACCTGCCCTACATCACGGCGGACGCGAACGGCCCCAAGCACCTCACGCTCAAGATCACGCGCGCCAAGTTCGAGGCCCTGGTCGAAGACCTCATCGAACGTTCCATCGAACCCTGCCGCATCGCCATCAAGGATGCCGGGATCAAAGTCTCCGACATCGACGACGTCATCCTCGTCGGCGGCCAGACCCGCATGCCCAAGGTGCAGGAAAAGGTCAAGGAGTTCTTCGACAAGGAACCGCGTAAGGACGTCAACCCGGACGAAGCCGTGGCCGTCGGCGCGTCCATCCAGGGCGGCGTGCTGCAAGGCGACGTCAAGGACGTGCTGCTGCTCGACGTCACCCCGCTTTCGCTCGGCATCGAGACCGAGGGCGCGGTCATGACCAAGCTCATCCAGAAAAACACCACCATCCCGACCAAGGCGAGCCAGGTGTTTTCCACCGCCTCCGACAACCAGTCCGCCGTGACCATCCACGTCCTGCAAGGCGAGCGTCCCCTGGTCACGGGCAACAAAAGCCTCGGCCAGTTCAACCTCACCGACATCCCGCCCGCGCCGCGCGGCATGCCGCAGATCGAAGTCACCTTCGACATCGACGCCAATGGCATCCTGCACGTTTCCGCCAGGGACAAGGCCACCGGCAAGGAAAACAAAATCACCATCAAGGCCAACTCGGGCCTGTCGGATGACGAAATCCAGCGCATGGTGCAGGACGCCGCCGCGCACGCCGAAGAAGACAAGCGCGTGCACGACCTGGTGAGATCCAGGAACGAATGCGACAACCTGGTCCATGCCATGCACAAGGCGCTCAGCGAGTACGGCGACAGGGTCGACGACAGCGAAAAGGCACGTATCGAAGCCGCCATCAAGGAGGCCGAAGAGGCCATCAAGAGCGAGGACAAAGACAAGATCGACGCCAAGGCGCAGGCGCTTGCCACGGCAAGCCAGAAACTGGGCGAAGCCATGTATGCCCAACATCAACAGGCACCCGGCGGCGACGCGCAGGGCGGCGATCCCGGCACTGACGGGGGGCCTTCCGGCGGCTCCGGCGGCAAAGCGGCGGATGTCGACGTGGTGGATGCCGAATTCACCGAAGTGAAGGACAAAAAGTAAAACCCCGCGCGGCTTGCCGCCTCAGCCGGGCCTTTATCGGACAGCCGATGAAGGCTCGGCTTTTGCACAAGAGAAGCCCAACGAACAACCCAGGCGCAGCACCATGCCCAAGAAAGACTACTACGACATCCTCGGCGTCAATCGCGATGCCAACGACGACATCATCAAAAAGGCTTATCGCAAGCTGGCGATGAAGTACCACCCGGATCGCAACCCGGACAGCAAGGAAGCCGAGGACAAATTCAAGGAAGCCAAGGAAGCCTACGAAGTGCTTTCCGACGCCAAGAAGCGCGACGCCTACGACCGTTTCGGCCATGCGGGAGTCGAAGCCGTCGCGAGTGCGGGCAACGGCCCTGGCCGTGGCGGCTTCGAGGGCTTCGATGACGCCTTTTCCGGCATCTTCAGCGACCTGTTCGGCGGTGCGCGCGGGCGCTCCAACGTCTATCGCGGAGCCGACCTGCGCTACAACCTGGAAATCACGCTCGAAGAAGCCGCGCGCGGCGCGGAAAAGACCATCCGCATTCCCACCATCGAGGAATGCGAAACCTGCCACGGCACCGGCGCAAAGCCCGGCACCCATGCCACCACCTGCCCCAACTGCGGCGGCTCCGGCCAGATGCGCATCCAGCAGGGCTTCTTCTCGCTCCAGCAGCCGTGCCCCAAATGCCACGGCAGCGGACGCATCATCCCCGTTCCCTGCCACGACTGTGGCGGCGCGGGGCGCGTGAAACGGCAAAAGACGCTCGAAGTCAAAATCCCCGCCGGTATCAGCGAAGGCATGCGCCTGCGCCACAGCGGGCGTGGCGAACCGGGCGTCAATGGCGGCCCGGCGGGCGACCTCTACGTCGAAATCCACATCCGTCCGCACTCGGTGTTCGAGCGCGAACATGACGATCTGCATTGCGAAATGCCGATCAGCTTCGCCACCGCCGCCCTGGGTGGCGAAATCGAAATCCCTACGCTCGACGGCGTGGCGCGCCTGAAAATCCCGGCGGAAACCCAAAGCGGCAAAGCCTTCCGCCTGCGCGGCAAAGGCATCAAGAACGTGCGCAGCCAGATGCGCGGCGATCTGCTGTGCCACGTCGTGGTGGAGACGCCGGTCAACCTCACCGAGCGCCAGCGCGAACTCCTCAAGGAATTTGACGAAATCTCCCTCATCAACAGCGACCGCCACAACCCCAAGGCAAGATCGTGGATGGACAAGGTGAAAGAGTTCTTCGGCACCTGACTGAGCGAACAGGGCAATCGCACGAACGTTTCCTTATGTACGCGCGCGTAATCTGGCCGGGAAAATACAAGTGCTGGCAGGAAAGCTGGGTTTGCCATAAAGGTGGCAATATCTACCATCGACCCCTGTAAATGCTCGCCAGTGGAACAGAGGGGAAGAAGACGCAGCCCGCCACGGCTTGCCGGATGGATACATGAGTGCGGATACACCCGTCCACGCGCTGGAAGGCGAATTTTCCATGTGCGAGGCGATTTACCAAGTGCAGGCGGCCTGTCTGGGCATAGGTATCTACACAGCCCGAAGTGCTGTCACCAGATGGCAAACTCCGACGACGCGGCAATTCCTCCCACCGCGTCATTGCGAGGAGCGCAGCGACGTGGCAATCCATGCAGCGGAGCCATCACCCGAAGCGTTGGGGCAAGGCGGAACCGCCGTGTGGATTGCCACGGGCCTGCGGCCCTCGCAATGACGAGGGAGAAGGAAACAAGCTATGTAGATACCTATGCTGTCCGGGCGAGATTCCGGTTGACACAATCATGGTTTATGAAAAAGACGCTTTTTCGCTATTGCGAGGACCAAAGGGCCGTGGCAATCCATACCGCCCGATGGATTGTCGCCCGCCACGCTTTCTCGCGTTCAGTTTGTCATGTCGCGCAGGCGTCCGAGAAGCTGCCGCATGGCGATGCCGCGATGACTGATGGCGTTCTTTTGCGCAGGGTCGAGTTCGGCGGCACTCGATTGCCGCTCCGGCAGCCAGAAAAGCGGATCGTAGCCGAAGCCGCCATGGCCGCGCGGGGCAGTGAGGATGCTGCCGTGCCATTCGCCATCGGCTATCAGCGGACAGGGATCGTCCGCGTGACGGACGAGCGCCAGGCAGCAGTAATACCAGGCATTCCGCTCGCCGTCGGGCGTGGCGGCCAGTTTTTCGAGAAGAAAGGCGTTGTTGCGCTCGTCGGATTTCGGTTCGCCCGCAAAGCGCGCCGAATGCACGCCGGGCGCGCCGCCGAGCGCCGCGACGCAGAGGCCGGAATCGTCGGCAATGGCGGGCAGCCCCGTGACGGCGGCGGCGTGGCGGGCCTTGGCAAGCGCGTTTTCGATGAAGGTGAAATGCGGCTCCTCGGCCTCGCCGACGCTAAGCCGGGACTGGGGGATGACCTCCAGCCCCAGCGGCGCGAGCAGGGTTTGCATTTCGGCGGCTTTTTTGGCGTTGTTGCTGGCCAGCACCAGTTTCCGGCTCATTCTTTCAGTGCCCCGGCAAGCACGGCGCGCTGGCAGGCGAAAAGTTGTTCGATGCCGGTTCCGGCCAGGTCGATGAGGGCGGCGAGTTCGGCGCGGGAAAACGGCTGGCCTTCGGCGGTGCCCTGTACTTCGACGATGCCCCCGGAGGAGGTCATGACGACGTTCATGTCGGTGTCGCAGGCGGAATCTTCGGCATAGTCGAGGTCGAGCACCGGTACTCCCTGGTAGATGCCCGCGGAAACCGCCGCGACGAGTTCGCGTTGTGGATGGACGGAAAGCTTGCCCTTGTCCTTCAGCCAGGTGAGCGCGTCATGCAGCGCGACGCAGGCACCGGTAATGGCGGCGGTGCGGGTGCCGCCATCGGCCTGGAGCACGTCGCAGTCGATGATGATCTGGCGTTCGCCGAGCGCGGCGAGGTCGACTGCGGCGCGCAGGCTGCGCCCGACCAGGCGCTGGATTTCCTGGGTACGTCCGCTTTGTTTGCCCTTGGCGGCTTCGCGCGCGCTCCGGGTGTGGGTGGCTCTCGGCAGCATGCCGTATTCGGCGGTGATCCAGCCCTTGCCACGGCCTTTGAGAAAGGCGGGCACGGTTTCTTCGACGCTGGCGGTGACGAGTACCCGCGTATCGCCGAATTCGACCAGTACCGAGCCTTCGGCATGGCGGGTATGAGCGCGGGTGAGGCGGACGGGGCGAAGCTCGTCGGGGCTTCGCCGACTGGGGCGCGGGCTTGGCATTTGGGGCCTTATTTGCTGAATTTCTGGATGGCGGCGTTGATTTCCTGGATGGCGCGCTCGATTTCGTCCTCGGATAAAAGCATCTCGGTCGCCGAGGGGCGCAGATGCCGGATCGAATCTATCCGGGTAGTGAAGTCGCTCAGCGCCATAGTCTGCGTCGAGATGACGTCGGACATATCGCTCTCGTCGCCATCATCCCCATCGCCCTCGCGCCAGACCATGGCAATCAGCGACAGATTGTCGCAGCTCGCGCCCGCGGCGGCTTCGGCCTGCGTGAGCACCCTGGGGACGGAAATCATCGGGCTTTCCTTGCTCAGACCATGCAGGATGCCTTCGTTGCCCATCGGCCCCCAGACGCCATCGGTGCAAAGCGCCAGAACGTCGCCGGTTTGCAGCGGCGTGCGGCGCGAAAACTCGATTTGCGGCAAATGGGTGCCGCCCAGGCAGGAATACACCCGGTTGCGGTTCGGATGGGTGGCGGCGCTGCGCACGTCGAGCAAGCCTTGATCCATCATCAATTGCACGCGGGAATGGTCGTGCGTCTGGATGTGGATGCGCCCATGACGCAGCAGATACAGGCGCGAATCGCCCGCGTGCGCCCACCAGGCATGGCCGTCCTGGACGATGCAGGCCACCACCGTCGTGCGCGGCGCTTCGCGCAGGCTCTTCCCGAGCGCGTAGTCGATGATGGCGTGATGGGCCAGGGACAACTCGCGCGACAGGAACATCGCCGGATCCGTGAGCTTGGGCTGTGCCTCGCGCTGGAAAACGCGCGTCAGGTATTGAACGGTGATGTGAGAGGCGATTTCGCCATTCAGGTGCCCGCCCATGCCGTCGGCCAGAACCATCATGAGCGAATCGCGCGAATAACAATGGGCGATGCGATCCTGATTGGTCTTGCGCTTGCCGATGCGGCTTTCCTGGAAAATGGTGAATTTCATGGCGACGCCTCTCAGCCCTTACCGACCGACGACCGGAGCTTCGACAAAAAGCTGCCGAACCGGTTGCTTGGCGCGGGGGGAGCCGCTGGCGGCGGGGTCTGCCCGAGTTCTTTTTGCAGGGTGTAGACGCTTTGCGGACGTTGCAAGGGGTCGAGTTGCAGACACCAATCGACGAGACCGAGCAGTTGCGGGGAATACTTCCCGAAATAAGTCTCGCCCAGGGGCATGAGCATATCCTTCTTCACCCGCTCGTCCGATCTCGGCGGGGCCGATCCGGCAATGCAGGCGTGTATGCTCGCGCCCACGCTATAAATATCGCTCCACGGCCCGAGCCGTTCGCGGTTGGCATAGTGTTCGGGCGAGGCGAAGCCGGGGGTGTACATCGGCTTGAGCATGGGCTGTTCCTGCGCCAGCGTCTGCCGCGCGGCACCGAAATCGAGCAATACCGGGTTGCCGTCGGCGCGCAGATAAATGTTCGACGGCTTGATGTCGAGATGCAGCAGCTTGTGGGCGTGCACTTCGCGCAGGCCGTTGAGCATGCGAATGAACACATTGCGGATGAAGCGTTCCGAAACCTGGCCGCGGTGGCGCTGGATGTAATCGTGCAGGGTACGTCCGCGCTCGAACTGCATCACCATGTAGACCGTGCCGTTGGCGCGGAAAAAATTGAGCACCCTGACCACGTTCGGATGCAGCAGGCGGGCGAGCGCCCGGCCTTCCTCGAAAAAGCACTTCATGCCATACCGGAAAGCGGGCAGATTGTCGTTCGGCACCTGCGGCTCGATTTCGCCCGTCTTTCGCAGCGCGAGCGAATTGGGCAGATATTCCTTGATCGCCACGGGCGTTCCATCAGTATCGTAAGCGAGATAAACGATGGAAAAACCGCCGAGCGAGAGTTGCCGCTCGATCCGGTACCGGTCGAGTTGAAAACCGGTGGGCAGTGCGCAGTTTGCTTGAGACGGCATGAGGCGCTAAGATCGGCCTTCCTTCGCAGGCAGTGGAATGAAAGCCGCAAGTTTAGCCGATCATGGCCATTTGCCGGAACTTTTGAGACATCCCCATGATTTACAGCATGACCGGCTTTGCCGCGCAAAGCCGCGAATTCAACGGCATCGGCCTTCATTTCGAGCTTCGCAGCGTCAATGCCCGCTATCTCGACCTGAGCCTTCGCATCGCCGACGAACTGCGCAGCGTCGAACCGGCATTGCGCGAACTGATCGGCACCCGGCTTGCGCGCGGCAAGGTCGAATGCCGTCTCAACCTGCAAACGCTCGATACCGCGCCGCGCGCCCTGACGCTCAACACCGCCCTGCTTGCCCGCCTGTCCGCCGCCGAATCCCAGGTACTGGCGCAATTCCCCAATGCCCGTCCGCTGGGTGCCGCCGATCTGCTGCGCTGGCCAGGGATGCTCATCGACGAAAACCCGGACGCCGCGCAACTGCAAGCTTCCATCCTCGAACTTGCCGGGGCCGCCCTCGACGACCTGATCGCCACCCGCCAGCGCGAAGGCGAAAAACTGGCGGCCATGATCCGGGAAAGAATCGCCCGGATGCGCGAACTGGTCGCCATCGCCACGCCCCGGATGCCCGCCATCGTGGAGGAATACCGTGCCCGCCTCACCCGCCGCCTGCGCGAAGTGCTCGCCACTGCCGACGAAGAGCGCATCGTCCAGGAAACCGTGCTCTACGCCGCCCGCATCGACGTTGCCGAAGAACTCTCGCGGCTATCCACCCATCTCGACGAAATCGAACGCATCCTTTCCGCCAGAGGCGCGGCGGGCAAACGGCTCGACTTCCTGATGCAGGAACTCAACCGCGAAGCCAACACCCTCGCCTCGAAATCCCCCGCCACCGACATCACCGGCATCGCCATGGAACTGAAAGTGCAGATCGAGCAGATGCGGGAACAGGTGCAGAACATCGAGTGAGGGTTCGGGCGGTTCCGGGGTGTTTCGCAACACGCAAGAACGACCCTGAAATCGCCAGGGCGGCATAGGCAAAATTCCTGAAGCGGGATTCTCCAGTTCTTTGGGCCAGCGCCTGCGTACACACAACGGCTGGCGCATGGTTCTTGCCCCCGGCGCAGGCTGGCGCAAATGGCCGCTCAGTCGAGTTCGCGCAAGACCCTGAAAATCTCGCGGTATGCCTTGGGCGGCAGGTGTTGTTCGCGTTCTTTCAGCGCATTGCGCCGCAAGGCGCGCAAACGCTGGATGTCGGCTCCCGGCCAGTCGCGGGCGATGCGTTCGATGGTTTTTTCGTCGGCGATCAGTTCGTCGCGCAGGTGTTCCAGCCGGTGCTGGCGCGCGATGTCGTCCGCCGCCAGGCCGCGCAGGGCATCGAGCCGGGCGCGGATCGGCTCCGGATCGACGCCGCGCATGAGCTTGCCGATGTATTGCATCTGTCGCCGCAAGGCTTCGCGCTTGCCCGCGAAACGCCGCGCGTCGGCAATGGCGATGGCAAGTACATCGGGCAGGGAAAGGCTTTTCAACTGCTCCGGCGGCAAGGCCGTCAGTTGCTTGCCCAAGTCCTGGAGCGCCTGCATCTCCTGCTTGCGGCGGGTCTTGCTCGGCGGCGCGTCGGTATCGTCATCCGGATGGGCAGGCGGAAAAGAAGCGGCTGAAAAGACCATGGCAAGTCGGGGGCATGAGCGGGGTAGAATTATAGCCTTTGCCAACAGCCGTCTCCGCCCATGACTTCCAACGCCGGGTTTTCCCGCTCCCAATCCCGCCTGCAAGAAATTGCCGCCGATCTTCTCAAGTACGCCCGCAAGAAAGGGGCATCGGCCTGCGAAATAGATATTTCCGAGAGCTTCGGCCAATCGGTCACGGTGCGCAGGGGCGAGGTGGATACCATCGAATACAACCGCGACAAGGGCGTCGGCATCACGGTTTACCTCGGGCAGCAGCGCGGACAGGCGAGCACGTCCGATTTTTCCCGCAGCGCCCTGAAGTCCGCGGTCGACGCGGCCCTGTCGATCGCCCGCTTCACCGCGCCCGACCCCTGCGCCGGGCTGGCCGACAAGGCACTGATGGCGCGCGATTGCCCCGATCTCGACCTGTTCCACCCCTGGGACATCCCCGTGGCCGAAGCCATCGCGCTGGCGCGCCGTTGCGAGGATGCGGCCTTCGCGGTCGATCCGCAAATCCGCAATTCCGAAGGCGCGAGCGTTTCGACGCAGCAATCGCACTTTGTTTCCGCCAACAGCCACGGCTTCATGGGCGGCTTCGCCAGCAGCCGCCATTCCCTGTCCTGCGCGGTGATCGCCGGAGAGGGCGATGCGATGCAGCGGGAATACTGGCACGACGACTGCCGCGATGCCAAGGAACTCATCGCCGCCGAGGAAATCGGCCGCATCGCGGGCAAGCGGGCGCTGGCCCGGCTCGGCGCAAGAAGAATCCGCACCCGCGAGGCACCCGTGATTTTCGAGGCACCTGTCGCGGTCGGCCTTGTCGGCAGCTTCGTGCAGGCGGCCAGCGGCGGCGCGCTCTACCGTCGTTCGAGTTTCCTGCTCGATGCGCTCGGCCAGCAGGTGTTTTCACCCGTCATCAGCATCAGCGAACGCCCCCATCTGCCCAAAGCTTTCGGCGCGACCTGGTTCGACAATGACGGCGTCGCCACCCATGACCGCGAGGTTGTGGCCGATGGCGTGCTGCAAGGCTACTTTCTGTCCGTCTATACCGCGCGCAAGCTCGGGCTGCAAACCACCGGCAACGCGGGCGGCTCCCACAACCTGCGGGTCAAGGGCGGCGACGACGATCTCGCGGGGATGCTGAAGAAAATGGGCCGGGGGCTGCTCGTCACCGAACTTCTCGGGCAGGGCATCAATTATGTTACGGGCGACTATTCGCGCGGTGCCGCCGGTTTCTGGGTGGAAAACGGCAAGATCAAGCACCCGGTTCAGGAAGTGACCATCGCGGGCAATCTGCGCGACATGTTCCGCGGCATCGTCGCCGTGGGCAACGACGCCCTGCCGCGCGGGGCCAAGCACTGCGGATCGGTGTTGATCGAGCACATGAAAATCGCGGGCCGCTGACAAGCGCCCGGTCAGGGCGACTGGACGTCATACCCCCATATCTTCGGCCAGTCGTAAGGCGGCAGGCGTGGCTGGTCGTTGTGCGCATAGCTCAGGATGCGATAGGCATTCAGGCCGACGCGGCGGGGCTGGGGCGCTTCGCACGGCTGCCCGCTGGCATCGAGAAAAGACAATACCTCGCTCGGCGAGAGAATCTTATCGCGCACGATGTCGTAGGAGCGTCGGCTGACGATGGCCAGCTCCCCATTGGACAGGCGCACGATGCTGCCGGGCGGGAACAGGCCCAGACGGCCCATGAGCAGCCGGGCGAGGCTGAGATCGAGCACATGGAGGTCGGCACCGAAAACATGCTCGGTCAGCCTGGCCAGATCGCGCGCCAGCGTGATGTTCCAATGTCGCGGGCCACGGCCCTGCCGTCTGCGCAGGCGTGCCGTGAAAATATCGACCAGCCGCAGCATGCGCGCTTCCAGGCAGATGCCGCCCTTGACCAACCCCCTCGGATAGCCGCTGCCATTGAGGTTTTCGTGATGCTGCGCCACCGCCCGCGACCAGGCATCCGGCAGGCCGAGACCGTGCAATATCCTGGCCGCATGGAGCGGATGTGCCCGCATCCGCCGTCGCAGGGAACCGGGCAAGGGGCCGACGAAGGTCGCCATTTCATCGTGCAGCGCCATGCTGCCCATGTTCATCGTCAGTGCCGCGCCGATCAGCTCGACCAGTTCGTCGCGGGTAAAAGAGTGCGCCTTCCCCAGTTCGGCAACAAAAAGCGCCGCCAGTATCGCCTGGCACACGCTCGAAGAACCCGGATTCCCCGTTCGCATGAAGCCGATGCAGGCGTCCGGATCGGACTGCCAGGCATTGTGGAGAGATTCGGCGAGCGCCCGGCAGGCTTCGGCATCGAACCTCTTGCCCGCCACCACCGCCGCGTCGAGCCTGAGCAAGGTGTTGCCCGCGTCCGCCAGCGCCTGCAAGGGATTGTCCGCCAGCACTTCCGTGGCCTGCGCGGCGTCGCAGAGCAGATGCCGGTTGCCAAGCTGCTTCTGCAAGTTCTCGCTGATCAGGGCACCCTTGCGTAACAACAGGCTGCCGTTGCCGTCGAAAAAATCGCAGGGTGCAATCTCCCCGATCCTCGCGGGAGACAGCACCACTGGCCGCAAAACCGTTGCCTGCATCGTCACGCCTCCGGTTCCCCCGTCTGCTGTACGGACAATAGCGGCCTATTCTCGTGCCGTTACCACTTATCGGGGTACCAAATATCGCGCCACGCCCTCAAATTTCCACCGCTGCGTCGAAGTCGACACACAGCCGATACAAAGTCTGGCCCGAGTCGCGGTACTTGCGCTCGAACGGTGTCAGAGGCCGTTCGGTCTCGAACGCGCCCCATGGCACCGGGCGGCCCAGCGCCAGTTCCAGCGCGAACGCGAATTCCGCCACGTATACCGCCCAATTGCTGCGGCATTCGAGCACGCCGCCCGCGCGGAGGATGAACGGAAACACCGGATGCGCAGGCCAGCGCCGCCCGAGATGCCCGATCTTGGGCCAGGGGTTGGGATAAAGAATGTAGTGCCGGGCCAGCGGCGGCCCTTCTTCGGCCAGCAGCCGCCAGAAATCGACCAGATCGGCGCGCACGAACACCATGTTCCCCGGCAGCAAGGCATCGGGATAAGGCTTTCGCCGCCGCAGACGTTCTTCCGAGCGGTCGACGCCGATCACCCAATGATCGGGAAACGTCCGCGCCAGTTCGATGGTGCTGTGCCCTACCCCGCAACCGGCGTCGAGGATCAGGGGTGCCCGCCCGTTCCAACCGGCAAATGCCTCCGCAAAGGCGGCGCGGTTATAGTCGGCAACCGGCTTGCGAAACGGCTGCGTCAGGTGCGTCCCGACCCGCGCGGCCAGATGCGCATGCACGCCCTGCTGGGCACTTTCGGGAATACGGGAATTGGCGTAACTCAAACCTTCACGGCTCCTTTTGTCTATACCGGGCAACTCGCCCGCGCGATCGGCAAGCCGCGCATTATCCCTGTTACGGCGCTATCTGGAATGAGCGGCATTTTTCACTCTTTCACCCAAAATTGACATAATATGGCTTGACATCATATGTCACATCCTCCATAGTACGGAACACACGCAATGTGCGTTGATCGACACCGTCAGGAGGGGAAATGAAAAACTTGCAGGAACGGATGGAAGGGCTGGACGCCCTGATCGCTACGCGCCTCTCCGGCGCAACGGTCGGCTTTCAACCGATTCCGGGAGAGGTTCCGGTCATTCAGGTCGTCATCGGCGGGCGCGAGGAATTGCCGATTTTCGTGACCGCTTCCAAGACGCAGATCCTGTGCGTCTGCTACCTCTGGACCGACGCGGAGGTCATCCCCGAGCGCAGGGCGGAATTGATGGAGGTGCTGCTGGAATTGAACCCGACAATCCCGCTTTCGTCGTTCGGGCGGATAAACGAACGCTACATGCTCTTCGGCGCGCTGTCGCGGGAGGCGCGCGCGGAAGACCTCGCCAACGAGATAGCCACCTTGAGCGACAACGCGCTGGATGCGCTCGACGCCTTGGCGACTTACCTCGCCTGAACGAAATTCTCGACTGAAAAAAGGAGTCAATCATGGGTGTGATCGGAAAACTGCTGTCCCTGGTGCGCGGCAGCGCGCGAGAATTGGGCGAGAGCATCGTCGATGCCAACGGTGTACGAATCTACGAGCAGGAAATCCACGACGCCAAGACGGCGATCGCGCAGGCGAAGGTCGACCTGACCGGCGTCGTGGCAAAGGAAATGCAAAGTGCCCGGGAGATCGAACAGGCGCGCGCGGAGATCGCGCGGCTGGAAGGCTTGGCGGTAGAGGCGCTGGAAAAGGAAAAAAACGCTTTGGCGGAAGAAGTCGCCGCCAAGATCGCGGAACGGGAGGTCGAGCTGGAAAAGCAGACGCAGTTGCACGCGGAGTATGCGGTGCAGGCCAATCGCCTGAAGGAGCTTATCAAGGCGTCGGAAGCCAAGATCCGCGAGCACGAACGCGCCGTGCAGATGACCCGCACGGCGGAAAGCGTCTACAAGGCCACCCAATCCATCGCCGACAACATCGGCACGTCCGGCTCCCGGCTGGTGAGCGCGAGGGAGTCGCTGGAGCGCATCAAGAAACGGCACGAGGATCTGAACGACCGCATTGTCGCCGCCGAAGTCCTCGACCGTGAACTCGGCGACCACACGCTGGAAGCCAAATTGGCGGAAGCCGGGATCGGCGAGGACAGCGCGCGCAAGGAAAAAATCCTGGCGCGTATCCGCGCTCGCCGTGCCGCGCCGACAGCATGACCGTCGAACGCAGACCCGCGCGCTGGCAAGGTTCGGACGACGCCTTGCGCGCGGTACAGGTCGCCTTCGATGTCGAGGCGGCGGTGCTGGAGGCGGTGCGCCGCGCCGCCTTCGAGCGCAATCTGTCTACTTCCGACCAGATTCGCTGCATCCTGGGGCTTTTCGTCAGCCGCCGTCCCAAGCGCCCGCGCCTCACCGTCACCTTGACGCCCGAGGATTACGCGGCGCTGGCGGCACGCTACGGTCTCGACGCGCGGGATCGCCTTGCCATCAAGGAGCGCGTGACACAGGAATTGATCGACTTCGCGGGGAAACAATGAATCCGCCAGACCGCGGCGACCCCGGCAAAAATCCCGAAAGCCGCGGGCGGACTGGATTCGGGTCGGGGCGAGATGCCCTGTATGTTTTTGTTTTTGGCCATATCCACTGTGGTCTAATCGCTTTTCCCCGATTCCTTCCCGATGAGGCATCCCCATGACCCTCCTTGAGATATTGACCGGCTATCCGACGGCGATCTACACAGTACTGCTGGGTATCGTGCTGGTGTACTGGCTGCTGGCGATCCTGGGACTGGTCGATTTCGAGAGCACCGACTTCGGCCTGGATCTGGGCGACGCGGGCGGCGAAGTGGATCTCGGGGACGTGTCGCACGGCTCGCATACGCTCGACGGCGAGGCCGACGGCGAACTGACCTCGCTGGCGGGGCGGCTCGTCGCCTTCGGTCTGGGCGGGGTGCCGATCTCGGTGGTCGTCAGCCTGCTGGTGCTGGTTTCCTGGTTCATCTGCGCGTTCGCCAGCCTCCGGATCATGCCGCTCGTGCCGGGCGAGACCCTGCGCCTGGCCGCCGGTACCGGCATCCTCGTCGCGGCCTTCGCCCTCGCGCTGCCGCTCGCCGCCATCTGCGTGCGGCCCTTGCGCGGCCTGTTCGTCAAGACCAATGCCATTTCCAACGCCTCGCTCGTCGGGCGGGAATGCCGGATCGAAACCGGCTCCGTGGATGAGAAATTCGGCCATGCCGTGGTCTGGGGTGGCGGCGAGGAATTCCACATCCGCGTCGTCGCGGACACCCCCAACACCCTGAAACGCCACGATACCGCGCTGATCGTGGATTATGACGAGGCTGCACGCGTATACCGCGTCGCCGCCAAACTTTAACGCTGCTCCAAGCAAGGAAAACCGAAATGGGGAAATTTATCTTCGTAATGCTGTTTCTGGCCGTTGGTGTCGGCCTGGCACTCGCCTATGGCGGCGTGAGCCAGTCCACTTTCCTGATACTCATGGCCATTGCCATCGGGGTGCTGTTCATTTTCGGCATCTTCGCCATGTTCGCCCACTTCTACCGCAAGGTGGAACAGGGCTACGCAATGATCGTCAACACCTTGCGCAGCGAGCCGGAAGTCACCTTCACCGGGCGCATGGTG
>JAISNX010000006.1 GCA_031276015.1 Azoarcus sp. | reverse complement strand
TCGACGTCGTATTTATAGAACCCCTTGTCTTGCAGGAGTTGCTGCACCGCTTTGACGTCTTCGGGATTATTGAAACCACCCTGGCCTACCGAGTGATTCAGATCACCGAAAACCATTTTTCCCCCGGAAAAACACTGTCATTTCATTCCCCCCACAACCCTTCGTTTGCCGCGCGCATCGCCGCGACCCGTATTTATCCGTCACCACCTCTCGCGAAAGGGGGAACCCCCAACCCAGCGAGGTTCCCCTCCGCCTCTCAGCAAGCGACGTTCTGCTTGACGTCCCAGTTGCCTTCCACTTCCCTGCCCATGGAGCCGTCGGTGTTTTGTTCCCTGACCTTCGTTTCGATCTTGGAATAGGACAAGGCCACTGTCTCCGTCATCCCACCGCCCGAGGCACCGCCAGGGCTGACGTTGGCGACGATCACGTCGGTGAGCACGACCCTGGCGAATTCCTGCGAACCGCCGCCCACTTTGCATATCGAAAAAATCACGGTCGGGATGTGCTTGCCCGAGGCGCAGTATTTGAACAGGTTCGGCGAGGCTACATCCAGATAGTGCGAGAACGAGACCGGGCCGAAATCGGCCTTGCCCACCCCTCCGCCGCCGCCGGTGTGCATCGAGGCGGATTGGGTGACGCTGTAGCTGAAGTCGAGCACGTCGACCCAGCCCTTGTGGGCAGCCTGCTTGGATTCGCCGGTAATGCCTTCGATCTTGACGAATATTTCGTGTGACATGGGTGTTTCCTTTCTTTGAGAAGATGAACAATACGAGCGGTACAAGGCTTTTCCCGGCACGGGCGGTCAAGCCACGTTCTGCTTGATGTCCCGTGAGTCGGTAAACGTGATGCGCATGTATTCCCGCGAACTATCGCCGACCTTGCTTCTGGCAAACGCGCGTTACGGTACAAATTCACAGAACCTATGTCAAGTTTGTTGTAGTTCGCTGTCGCGAGCCGGTGAGCCTGCCAGCGGAATGACCGCAATGGGAAGGCAGTGCCGCCACGGATGCATCGGAGACAGCCGTATTCCCTTGCGGTGAGCATGAATCGGAAGCTCCCGAAGGTTTGAACGAATTCCGGTTTGGCTGTCTTCACAACATCGAGGATCTGCCCGACGCCCGACCCGCGCCGTTCGTGAGCCATTCGCATAAACTCTGGGGATTCTGCCGCATCAGGGTATCCGGCACGGCGGACAGAATGGTGTAAACACTGCTAGGATGATCGGTCACGATTTTATTCGTCGTTTTTACCGTCCCCGAGAGACCGCATGAGCCAACCCGGCGACCCGTTCATCCAGAACCGCACTTTCGATGAGATCGAAGTCGGCGATTCGGCACAACTCACCCGCACCCTGAGCACGGCGGACATCCAGCTTTTCGCCGCCATTTCGGGCGACATCAACCCGACGCACCTCGACACCGAATTCGCGCAGGCCGGACAGTTCCGCGACATCGTCGGCCACAGCCTCTGGGGCGGCACGCTGGTTTCGGCCATCCTCGGCACCGAGTTCCCCGGCCCCGGCACGGTTTACGTCTCGCAAAGCTTCAACTTCTGGCGGCCCGTGACGGTCGGCGACACGATCACCATCAGCGTGACCTGTCGGGAAAAGCACGAACACAATCACCACATCGTCTTCGACTGCAAGGCGGTCAACCAGAGCGGCGTCAAGGTCATGGACGGCTGCGCGGAGGTGGCCGCGCCAACCCAGAGAATCCGCCGCCCCAAAGTGCTGCCGCCCGAAATCAAGATCGCCGACCGGGAAGAACGCTTCCGCCGCATGCTCTCGCTCGTCGACGGCCTGCCGCCGATACGGCTTGCGGCGGCCTGTCCGTGCGATGCCGATTCCCTGCGCGGCCCGCTCCAGGCCGCCGTGCTCGGGCTGGTCACGCCGATCCTGATCGGCCCCGACCGCAAGATTCGCGCCGTGGCCGAGGAGCAGATGCTGGACATCAAGGGCATCCGCATCATCAATGTGCCGGATAACTTCGCCGCCGCCGAGGCCGCCGTGGCGCTGTGCCGCGACGAAGGCGTGAGCGCCCTGATGAAGGGTTCGCTCTCCACCCACGACCTCATGCGCGCCGTGCTCTCGAAAACCGCCGGGCTGCGCGGCGCGCGGCGCTTCAGCCATGTTTCCGTCGCCAGCGTCCCGGCCTACCCGAAACTGCTTCTCGTCACCGACGCGGCAATCAACATCGCGCCCACGCTCGAAGAAAAGGCCGACATCGTCCAGAACGCCATCGACCTCGCGGAAATGCTCGGCATCGCCCAACCCAAAGTCGCCCTGCTCGCCGCAACCGACACGGTCACCCCGAAGATGCCCGCGACACTGGACGCCGCGGCCCTGTGCGAAATGGCGGAACATGGCAGAATCCGGGGTGGCCTGCTCGCCGGGCCGCTCGCTTTCGACAAGGCCGTCTCGCCCAGGGCCGCCAGCATCAAGGGCATCCGCTCCCCGGTGGCGGGCGATGCCGATATTCTCGTGGTGCCCGACATCGAGTCGGGCAACATCGTCGCCAGGCAACTGGAATACCTGGCCGATGCGCTGATGGGCGGCGTCGTGCTGGGGGGCCGCGTGCCCATCGTTCTTACCACCCGCGCGGATACCGCGCAAACCCGCACGGTTTCGTGCGCCATAGCCCAGTTGATCCACCACCATAACAGCAGGGAGGCCAAGTAGCCATGAAGTCCATACTCGTTCTCAACGCGGGTTCGTCGAGCCTGAAATTCGCGCTCTTTCCCCTTGAACCAACCCTGTCCGAACATCCGGCGGTGTCGGGCCAGATCGAAGGCATCGGTGCCACGCCCAAGCTTTCCGCCAAGGTCAAGGGCACCCGCCATCAGGAAGATGTCAATGTTTCCGGCGACCAGACCGAACAGCACCGCGCATCGCTGGCCTATCTGTTCCGCTGGCTCGACACTCATGCGCCGGATCTGAAAATCTCCGCCGCGGGCCATCGCGTCGTACACGGCGGCGAACGCTACAGCGCCCCGGTACGGCTCGATGCGGCGACGCTGGCCGAACTCGAAACCCTCATCCCGCTCGCACCCCTGCACCAGCCGCACAATCTGCGTGCGGTGCAGGAGATTTTCACCCTGCTGCCGGACGTGCCGCAGGTCGCCTGTTTCGACACTGCCTTCCACCGCAGCAATCCCGAGGTGGCGCAAATCTACGGCCTGCCGCGCGCGCTCACGGAAGGCGGCATCAAAAGCTACGGCTTCCATGGCCTTTCCTACGACTACATCACCCGCAGCCTGCCGGGAGCCATCGGCGAAAAGGCTTCGGGCGCGGTCGTGATCGCCCACCTGGGCAACGGCGCTTCCATGGCCGCCGTGCGCGGCGGCAAGGGCGTGGCGACGACGATGGGCTTTTCCACCATCAACGGCCTCATCATGGGTACCCGTTCCGGCTCCATCGACCCCGGCGTCCTGCTTTACCTGATCGACCAGAAAGGCATGGACTACAAAACGCTCACCCAGTTGCTGTACAAGGATTCGGGCCTGCTCGGCGTGTCGGGGCTGAGCCAGGACATGCGCGTCCTGCTCGCTTCCGACGCCGCCCCGGCCAGGCAGGCGGTCGAGCTTTTCTGCTACCGGATCGCCCGCGAACTCGGCTCGCTGGCGGCGGCGGCGGGCGGACTCGATGCGCTCGTCTTTACCGGCGGCATCGGCGAACACTCCGCCGTCATCCGCGAGCGCGTCGGCGCGCTTTCGGCCTGGCTCGGTATCCGCATCGACCCGGCGGCCAATGGCGAGGACAAACTGCGCATCGACAGCCCCGACAGCCGCGTCGCCGTCGCCGTGATACCCACCAACGAAGAAGGCATGATCGCCCGCTATACGGTCGAAGTTCTGAAGCTGTAAGACGCAGGCGAATATCCCCTCCCGCCCCGCCGTCGCCCTTGCCGGGCGCGGCGGCGCGGGCGACACTGCAAGGAGAAAACAATGGGTTACAAAGTCCCCGTCGGTATCTCGAACAAACATCTGCACCTGTCCGAACAAGATCTCGTCGCGCTGTTCGGCCCCGGACACAAACTCACGCCCTACAAAGAGCTTGTACAGCCGGGCCAGTACGCCGCGCACGAACAGGTCGATCTCGTCGGCCCCAAGGGTTCGTTCAAGAACATCCGCATCATCGGTCCCACCCGGCCACAGACGCAGGTCGAAATTTCCAGAACCGACGCGCGTGCGCTCGGCATCGACGCGCCCGTGCGCGAATCCGGCAAGCTGGAAGGCTCCCCCGGTCTGAAACTCGTCGGCCCCAAGGGCGAAGTCGAACTGAAAGCCGGAACCATCGTCGCGCTACGCCACATCCACCTTTCCCCGGCGCAGGCCGCGGACGCGGGCCTGAAAGACAAGGATCTCGTCGACGTAAAGACCTACGGCACGCGCCCGCTGGTATTCGAGGATGTGCTCATCCGCTCGGGCGACGGGCATTTCCGCGAATTTCACATCGACACCGACGAAGCCAACGCGGCGGGGCTGGCGAACAGCGATGAGGTGGAGATCGTCGGGAAGAAATAAGGGAAGCGCCACCGATACCCGCGCCTGCACCGGCAGCCATGCCTGCGCGCGCGGGGCTGAATCTACGCCGACCGCGCGGCTCTCCGTGCGTGGACGCGCACCGGGGCGACGGCGCGCTGCTTTCGGGTCAGGCGCTACCGGCAGTCCGTGCCATCCGGGCGTGGGTGGCAGTCAACTTCCGGACGCCTGCGGATTACGGTTGCCCACTACGCCGACCGCCGCTTCGGCGATGCCCCTTGCGCGCAGTATGTTTTCCCGGCTTGGCGTTCTGCGGTTTGCCGTCTGCCACAGGCTTCGCATCGTGATCGTGATTGCCGTCCCATCTCGCGGAATGCCGTCCGCGTGACTCCACCGTATACCCATAGAATGCGGCACTAGCAGGCCGTATCACGTACCCCCACCATCCGGGGGCGATCATGGTAAAACTCGGGTCGCTCCATGCAGGTCGCCGCGCGCTTGCTGCTGACAATCGTGCAATGACAACCGCCTGTCGATTTTGCAGCGCACACGAGGCGGGCGTCGATCCCGCCCAGCCGCATGCGTGGCTTTCGGCAACGAACAGACATATCAGCATACCCAGTGTCAAAACTTTTGTTTTCATGGTTTCCTCCATGCGGTGTACTAACATCGTAAACGATCACGGTCGCTTCGGGGGAACCCGTCATGCAATATCGAGCAGATCGACCTGGAACATCAGCCAGGTTGCCCCTTCGCCGGGCCATTGAGCGTCGATTTCCGCGATGATTGAACGGGATGCTTATTACATTACTGATGTGTAAATGGAAGTACCGGTACCGTGCGGAAGGTTTTCACCCATGGATCATCACGCCCCCTCCAGCCATCGCAATGGCGAGGATGGAGGACATCGCAATACCCAAAACCCTCGTCATTGCGAGCGAAGCGCGGCAATCCACGGGCCGCCTGGATTGCCACGGAGCTACGCCACTCGCAATGACGCGGGTTCAGCGTTTCATCTTCCTCAGCCCGTTTCGTCGATCCATGCCTGCTGGATGGCTTCGAGAACGCGCTCGCCGCAATGGCCGGGGTCGTCGTCGAAGTCCGGCAGTGCCCTGACCCAACTCATCAGGTCGACGAAGTTGAGCTTCGCGGGGTCGACATGCGGGTGGGCGTCGGCAAGCTGGAGGGCGATTTCGTTGACGTCAGTCCATTTCATTCGTGTTTCTCCTCCCGTGCGAGGTTGACGGTGTAACGCGGAATTTCCACGACCAGCGGCGCATCGCCCACCACGACCTGGCAGGACAGGCGCGAGTGCGGCGTCAGGCCCCAGGCGCGGTCGAGCAGGTCTTCTTCCATTTCGGAGGCTTCGGGCAGGGACGCGAAGCCTTCGCGCACGATGATGTGGCAGGTCGTACAGGCACAGGATTGTTCGCAGGCGTGTTCGATCCAGATGCCGCCCGCGAGCAGGGCGTCGCACAGGGATGTTCCCGCCTCGGCTTCGATGACCGCGCCTTGCGGGCACAGGCTGGTGTGGGGAAGGACGATGATCCGGGTCATGGGCGCGTCTCTTTCTCAAAGCTCTGCGATTTTGTGCCCGGCAAGCGCGGTGCGGATGGAGTGATCCATGCGGCGGGCAGCGAATTCTTCGGTCGCGCGATTCAGGGCGGTAATACCGTCAGCAAGCGACCGGGTGTCGCCAGGGCCGTCGACCAGCCCTTGCAGGCGGGCCATGGCGGCGGCGATGGCGGCGCGTTCCCCGGCGTCGAGCAGGTCGCCGTCGGCGGCGAGCGCCTGGGCGACGGCTTCAAGCAGCCGCCCGGCTTCGACTTGTTGTTCCCGCAGGGCGCGCGCGGCGAGGTCGTCCCCGGCACGCTCGAATCCGGCACGCAGCATGTCGGCGATTTCGCCGTCGGCAAGGCCGTAGCTGGGGTTGACGAGGATGCTGGCTTCCACGCCGGTGCTGGCTTCGCGCGCCGAGACGGAAAGTAGGCCGTCGGCATCGACCTGGAAGGTGACGCGGATGCGCGCCGCGCCCGCCGCCATGGGGGGGATGCCGCGCAGTTCGAACCGGGCCAGCGAGCGGCAGTCGGCGACGAGTTCCCGCTCGCCCTGCACGACGTGGAAGGCCATCGCGGTCTGGCCGTCTTTGTAGGTGGTGAATTCCTGCGCCCGCGCGACCGGCAGGGTGGCGTTGCGCGGGATGAGTTTTTCGGAAAGGCCGCCCATGGTTTCCAGCCCGAGCGAGAGGGGGATGACGTCGAGCAGCAGCCAGTCGTCATCGCCCGGTTTGCGGTTGCCGACGAGGGCGTTGGCTTGCATGGCGGCTCCGAGGGCGACAACTTTGTCGGGGTCGAGGTTGGTGAGCGGCTCTTGTCCGAAGAAGGCGGCCACCGCGCGCTGGATGTGAGGCATGCGCGTGGCTCCGCCGACCATGACCACGCCTTTGATGTCGCGCGCCGCCAGCCCGGCATCGCGCAGGGCGCGCCGTATGGGGGCGAGCGTTTTCTGGACGAGCGGCCGGGTCATTTCGGCGAAGGCGGCACGGCTGACGGTGAGGTCGAGCGAGAGGCCGGAATCGAGCCGGAGCCGGAAGGGGGCTTCTTCGCTCACGCTGAGGAGTTCCTTGATTTCGCGCGCTTTCATTTGCAGGCGGCGGGTGTCTTCGACCGAGGGTGGGTCGATGCGGGTCTGGTCGAGCACCCAGCAGTAGAGGCGGTGGTCGAAGTCGTCGCCGCCGAGCGAGGCGTCGCCGTTGGTGGCGAGCACTTCAAATACGCCGCGCGTGAGTTTGAGGATGGAGAGGTCGAAGGTGCCGCCGCCCAGGTCGTAGACCGCATAGACGCCTTCGACGGCGTTGTCCAGCCCGTAGGCGACCGCGGCGGCGGTGGGTTCGTTCAGGAGCCGCAGGACGTGCAGCCCGGCGAGCCGCGCCGCGTCCTTGGTGGCCTGGCGCTGTGCGTCGTCGAAGTAGGCGGGGACGGTGATGACGGCTCCGGCAAGTTCGCCGCCCAGGCTGGCTTCGGCACGTCGGCGCAGGACGCGCAGGATTTCGGCGGAGATTTCGACGGGGCTTTTGCTGCCCTGCACGGTGCGCAGGCGCAGCATGCCGGGCGTTTCCTCGAAGATGTAGGGCATGGTTTCGATGTGCGCCACGTCGGCGAAGCCGCGCCCCATGAAACGCTTGACGGAGACGATGGTGTTCCGGGGGTCGGCGACCCGCGCACCCAGGGCGGCACGCCCCACGTCCCGGCCGCCATCGTCGCGGTAGTGCACGACCGAGGGCATGAGGGCGCGCCCTTCTTCGTCGGGCAGGCAGACGGCGATGCCGTTCTTGACTGTCGCCACCAGGGAGTTGGTGGTGCCGAGGTCGATGCCGACCGCCAGCCGGTGCTGGTGCGGCGCGGCGGACATGCCAGGCTCGGCAATCTGCAACAGGGCCATGTTTTTCTTTCTGTCGGTCAGGGGCAGGGTTTTCCGGTTTGCCCGGATCAGTCGTCGAGCGCGGCCAGGCCGTCGTCGATGTCGCGTCGCAGTTTGTCGAGGAACATCAGTCGGCGCACCGTGTCGGCGGCGGCTTCGCGGTCGCTGCGGTTGTCGAATTGTTCCGCCAGCAGCGTCGTCACTTCGTCTATGTGCATGCGCAGGCGCAGGGCCAGTTGTTCGAGCGCGTCGACGTCGCCGAAGGCGCGCGCTTCTTCCACCGCTTCGCGCCATTCCATTTGCTCGATGAGGAAGCCGGAAGCCATGGCGGTGTTGTCGATTTTGTCGGTGCCGATGCCGACCAGGTCGAGCAGGTATCGCGCGCGGGAGATCGGCCTTTTGAGCGTGGCGTAGGCTTCGTTGACCCGCAACGCGCCCCGCATCGCGCGATGGCGTTCGCTGTCGGGCAGGTGCGCATGGCGGTCGGGGTGCACTTCGGCCTGCAAGGCGTGCCAGGCGCGGTCGAGATCCGCTTCGTCGATGCCGAACCGGCGGGGCAGGCCGAACAGGGCGAAATAGTCGGGAGAGATCTCAGACATTGAAGCTTTCACCACAACCGCACTGGTTCTTGGCGTTGGGGTTGTCGAACCTGAAGCCTTCGTTGAGACCTTCGCGCACGTAGTCCAGCACGGTGCCGTCGAGGTAGATGAGGCTTTTCTGGTCGACGACGACCTTGACGCCGTGGCTGTCGTAGACGATGTCGCCCTCCAGGGTTTCGTCGACGAATTCCAGTTTGTAGGCCATGCCCGAGCAGCCGGATGTTTTGACGCCCAGGCGGATGCCAAGCCCCTTGCCGCGCTTGTCGATGAATCCGGCGACGTGCCTGGCGGCGCGTTCGGTCAGGGTGACGCTCATTTCAGGGTTCCCCGTGTTTTTTCTTGTAATCGGCCACCGCGGCGCGGATGGCGTCCTCGGCAAGCACCGAGCAATGGATTTTTACCGGCGGCAGCGCCAGTTCTTCGGCGATCTGGGAATTCTTGATGGACAGCGCCTCGTCGAGCGTCTTGCCCTTGACCCATTCGGTGACGAGCGAGGAGGAGGCAATCGCCGATCCGCAGCCGTAGGTCTTGAAACGGGCATCCTCGATCACGCCGTCCTTGCCGACCTTGATCTGAAGCTTCATCACGTCGCCGCAGGCGGGCGCGCCGACCATGCCGGTGGCCACGCCTTCTTCGTCCTGCCCGAATGAACCGGCATTGCGCGGGTTTTCGTAGTGATCCAGAACTTCATTGCTGTAGGTCATGCCGTGTTCTCCTGTATAAGCACGCCGGACGATCGTCTTGCGGCGGATTTTTATGTGGCGGATTTTACCGGGCCGACCATTGCACGGTGCCAAGATCGACGCCCGCCTGCACCATTTCCCACAGGGGCGAGAGGTCGCGCAGTTTGCCGACCTTGGCCTTCAGCAATTCGACGGCATAATCGGTTTCTTCGGCGGTGGTGAAGCGGCCAAGGGTGAAGCGGATCGAACTGTGGGCGAGTTCGTCCTCGCGCCCGAGCGCGCGCAGCACGTAGGAGGGTTCCAGGCTGGCCGATGTGCAGGCGGAACCCGAGGAGACGGCGATGTCCTTGATCGCCATCATCAGGGATTCGCCTTCGACGTAGGCGAAGGAAACGTTGAGGTTGTGCGCGACCCGGTGTTCCAGGTCGCCATTGACATAGGTGGCCTCGATGCCGGAGATGCCCGCGAGCAGGCGGTCGCGCAGGGCACGGATGCGCGGCAGCTCGTCCGCCATTTCTTCGCGCGCGAGGCGGAAGGCTTCGCCCATGCCGACGATCTGGTGCGTCGGCAGGGTGCCCGAGCGCAGGCCGCGCTCGTGGCCGCCGCCGTGCATCTGCGCTTCCAGCCTGGCCCGTGGCTTGCGGCGGACGTAAAGCGCGCCGATGCCCTTGGGGCCGTAGGTTTTGTGCGCGGAAAAGCTCATCAGGTCAACAGGCAGGTTTTTCAGGTCGATGGCGACCTTGCCGGTGGCCTGCGCCGCGTCGACGTGAAAGACGATGCCTTTTTCGCGGCAGATGGCACCGATTTCCTCGATGGGCTGGATCACGCCGATTTCGTTATTGACCAGCATCACCGACACCACGCTGGTATCCGGGCGCAGCGCGGCGCGCAGTGCGTCGGGGTCGACCAGGCCGTTTTCCCGCACGTCGAGATAGGTTGCGGCGTAGCCCTCGCGTTCGAGTTCGCGCACGGTGTCGAGCACGGCCTTGTGCTCGGTCTTGACCGTGACGACGTGTCGCCCCTTGTCCCGATAAAAATGCGCCGCGCCCTTGATGGCGAGGTTGTCCGACTCGGTTGCGCCGGAAGTCCAGATGATTTCCCGCGGCTCGGCACCGACCAGCGCCGCGACGTTCTCGCGCGCTTCTTCCACCGCCGCCTCCGCCTCCCAGCCGAAAGCGTGCGAGCGGCTTGCCGGATTGCCGAAGCGTTCGGTCAGCCAGGGAATCATCGCCTGCGTTACCCTCGGATCGACCGGCGTGGTCGCGGAGTAATCCAGGTAAATAGGAAGTTTCAGCATATCGTTATCCTGCTCTCTGTTATTTTGGCCCGCGAAGCAAGGAAGCGTTTTTACACCATTACTCGTCATACCGATACAGCCACGAGATTTTTTAGTTCCGAAACGCTACGCACCAGCGCCGCGATGAATGCCTCGATTTCCCCCGCGCGGGTCTCGCGGCCCATGCTCACCCGTAGCGCGCCGCGCGCCAGACCGGCTTCCACGCCCATCGCGCGCAGCACATGCGACGTGCCGGGCCGCGCGCTGGAACAGGCCGAACCGCTGCCACAGGCAAACCCGGCGCGGTCGAGCCGATCCACGAGCGCACCGCCGTCGATGCCCGCGAACGCGAAGTAAATCGTGTTGGGCACACGTTCGACGCCACGGGCGAACACCGTCGCGCCCGCCGCCACGAGTCGCGCCTCGCAGTCGTCGCGCAGGGCCGCGAGCCGCCGCGCTTCCGCTTCCCGCCGCGCCACGGCCTGCCCGGCGGCAAAGCCGAAACCGACCAGTGCGGCGACGTTTTCCGTCCCGGCGCGCAAGCCTCGCTCCTGCCCGCCGCCCGCGACGAGGGGAACGGGTTCCAGCCGCTTGTCGAGCAACAGCGCCCCTGCGCCGGGCGGGCCGCCGATCTTGTGCGCCGACAATGTCGCCGCCGCCAGGCCAAGGTCATGGAAATGCCATGGCAGCCTGCCGAACGCCTGCACCGCGTCGCTGTGGAAACAGCTTCCTGCCGCGCGCGCCTCGGCGGCCAGCGCCGCGACGTTCTGCACCACGCCGGTTTCGTTGTTGGCGCTCATCACCGAAACGATGGCGGGCCGCCGCGCCAGCGCCTCGCGCCAGGCGGCCTCGTCGACCAGGCCCGCATCTGTCACGCCGATCTCGAAGGGCTGCCAGCCCTGCCGCCCGAGCTGGCGGATCGGCTCCAGCACACTGGGATGTTCCACGGCGCTCGCGGCGATCCATCCCGGTTTGCAGGCAGCCGCCATACCCTTGACGAACAGGTTATTGGCTTCCGAGCCGCCGCTGGTAAAAATCACCTCGCCCGGCAAGGCACCCGCCGCCGCCGCCACCTGCTCCCGCGCGGTTTCTATCGCCGCCCGCGCGCGCCGCCCGTATTCGTGAACGCTCGACGCATTGCCGAACCGTTCGCCGAACCACGGCAACATGGCCTCGCGCACGGCTGGATCGAGCGGCGCGCTCGCGTTCCAGTCGAGATAGACGAAATCGCCCATGCGGATACTCCGGGACGTTCAGGAGGGGTGATTCTCTACCCGCACCATCTGCGTCGGCAAGGTTTGCCCACACGCGCCCGCCCCCGCGCCGGGGTAGGTTCTTTGCCCGACCAAGGACCCGAGCGTTACCGAATCGAGATAATCGAACATGCGCTTGTTGAGATTGGCCCACAAATCGTGGGTCATGCACTGGGCCGCGTTGTTACAGTTCGCCCGCCCGCCGCAGCGGGTTGCGTCGAGCGGCTCGTCGACCGCGAGCACGACATCGGTCACGGTGATCTCGTCCATGTCGCGCGCCAGCCTGTAACCGCCACCCGGCCCGCGCACGCTTTTCACGAGGTTGTAGCGCCGCAGGCGGCCAAAAAGCTGTTCGAGGTACGAAAGGGAAATGTTCTGGCGTTCCGAAATGCCGTTCAGCGTCACCGGCCCGCCGCCCTGGCGCGAGGCCAGGTCAATCATTGCCGTGACCGCAAAACGTCCCTTGGTTGTAAGTCTCATGCCTCCCTCCACTTTTTTGATATGAACACGCGCGATCCGCGCCAGGCTGTCGTTATTACACGACTAATTTTGTCAACTATATATACCTGTGTAAATTTGTCAACTTTTCCTGTCTGGCAACGATGTTTTTTATCGGGAGTGGCGCGGGGTGATCGTCGACTGTGCCGCACGGATCGTGCGATCCTGCCTTTCGGGGTAATTTCCGCCATGGGCACGCTGCCGCGCGGCGTTACAATCGGCAACGTTGCCAACCAGACGCCGACTGGATCATGGATTACGCTTCTCCACTGGATCGCCGCCTCGACCGTCGCATCCCCTTGGGCTGTTCCGCCAGTATTCGCGCCAGCAACGGCGAAGAAATCGAGGCGGAATGTATCGAGTTGAGCGTGAGCGGCATGACGTTGCACGTCCCCTACGTGCCCGGCGAGGGCGAGGTGATCGAAGTCGTCATCGCGTCTCCGAACGATCGGATACCCCGCCCGCCGTTGGTGACACATCTGCGCGTGACCCGCTGCCATGCGCTCCCCGACGGGCGCTACGAGATCGGCGGGGCGACTGTTCGCGTCGTCGGCTGAATTTTCGGGGGCGCGAGCAACTCTATCCTGAATCGATCAGAACCTTTTTACGATCCAAAATTGTCGGCCAGAGTGTTTTGTCTCAAATGCTGACTCTTCCGACGGGGAATATTTTTCGTCATTGCGAGGGCCTTTAGGCCCGCGGCAATCCAGACGGCCTCACGGCGAGCGAAGGCGTTTCGGAAGGCCGTACCGCCGCATGGATTGCCACGTCGCTGCGCGCCTCGCAATGACGAGTGTCATTATCCGAACCGAAAACGCTCTAAAACACATCCTTCCAT
>JAISNX010000118.1 GCA_031276015.1 Azoarcus sp. | reverse complement strand
CGTCGGCGACACGGCTGGAGACGCGCAAGGAAGCAGGTGGGACGCCAAGGCCCGCGTTCGCGGCAGCAGCATCGCCCAGACGCAAGCCAAAGCGTTCCGCCTCGCCTCCCCAGGCATCTTCCGCCGCCCGCCCGCGCCGAAAGGAGAGTCCGCCGGGCTGGGGCGACCCGTCGGTACCCAAGCGAAAAGGAGTAGGAACATGTTGCAAACCTTCGTTGTTCGAGTCAATGAAAAGGGCATCCTGATGCGCGATGGCGATTTCCGCCGCATCCTGCCGCCGGGACGCCACCGCTTCCTGCCGTTTGGCGACAGGGCCACGATCTTCACCTGTGCGCAAGACTCCGTGATGCCTTCCGATGCCGTCGTCGATTCGCCGAGCGCATCGACCGTATTTTCGTCTTCGGCGGGCTGGATCAAGTGCTGGATGGCCTGATGAGCCTGAAAAGGTAGTTTGAAAATCGGCGGAAGAAATTTCCTCCACCGAATAGATTGGGAGAATTGACCATGAAACACTCGCCCAAACAATCGGCGCGCAAGAACCGTCAGATGGCGTGGCGACGCTCGCATGACTTCGATTCGTCGACGTGTGTGCCTGTCGATCCGTCAAAGTTGAATGCCGGAAATTCGTGGGGCCGACCTTTGTTTGTGGATGACGGCTACTACAAGGACAAGACTTTTGTTTGCCGCGATTGCGGACAAGCCTGTGTCTGGAAAGCCGAAGACCAGAAATGGTGGTACGAGGAAATGTGCGGTTTCATCTACACAACCGCCGTCCGTTGCCGTGCCTGCCGGATCAAGGAACGCGACCGCAAGGCGGAAATCCGGCGCATGAGCGAAGAAGGCATGGCAAGAAAGCGGGCGTGGCAAGCCCAGAACGAAACCTGAAAGGAAAACGACATGAACCAACCCATCGACCATGAAATCATCGGTGCCGAACACGCAGCCCCCATCCGGATGTGGACGCAGGGCGTACCGGTGGAAGAAGATGCCCGCCAACAATTGATCGACACCGCGAAAATGCCCTTCATCTTCAAGCACCTGGCGGTCATGCCGGATGTGCATCTGGGAAAGGGATCGACGATCGGCAGCGTGATTCCCACCAAGGGGGCAATCATTCCGGCCTCGGTCGGCGTCGATATTGGCTGCGGAATGATGGCCGTCCGTACCACCCTGACCGCCAATGACCTGCCGGACAAGCTGCGCGACCTGCGCGCGGCGATCGAGCGCACCGTGCCGCACGGGTTCGAGCCGAAGCGCGGCGGGCGCGACCCCGGTTCGTGGGGCGAACCGCCAGAGCTTGTCGATCGCATGTGGGCGACGCTCCTGCCAGGGTTCGAGCAAATCACCGCCAAATACCCCGTGCTGGCCAGAACCAACAACCGCCATCACCTGGGAACCCTGGGAACGGGCAACCATTTCATCGAGATCTGCCTCGATGAAGAAGATCGCGTCTGGTTCATGCTGCATTCCGGTTCGCGCGGCGTCGGCAATGCCATTGGAAGGCTTTTCATCGAAATGGCGCAAAAGGACATGGAGCGGTATTTCATCCACTTGCCCAACCGCGATCTCGCCTATTTTCCGGAAGGCAGCGCGCATTTCGACGACTACATCGAGGCGGTCGGTTGGGCGCAGGATTTTGCGCGCAAGAACCGCGACGTGATGATGGCAAACCTGATCGCCGCCGTGCGCACGGTGATCGCCAAGCCTTTCGCCGCCGATGTGGAAGCTGTGAACTGTCACCACAACTACGTGGCGCGCGAAACCCATTTCGGCAAAGAAATCTTGGTGACGCGAAAAGGCGCGGTCTCGGCCAGGAAAGGCGAACTCGGCATCATCCCCGGCTCGATGGGCGCGAAAAGCTACATCGTGCGCGGCCTGGGCAACGAGGACGCATTCTGTTCATGCAGCCACGGCGCGGGCCGCGTCATGAGCCGCAGCGAAGCCAAGCGCCGTTTCACGGTGGAAGACCAGGAACGCGCCACCGCGCATGTGGAATGTCGCAAGGACGCCGGGGTGGTCGATGAAATCCCGATGGCCTACAAGGACATCGACGCGGTCATGCACGCGCAACGGACGCTTGTGGAAATCGCACATACCCTGCGGCAAGTGGTGTGCGTGAAGGGGTGAGCGGCACGGACGGCATTGCGGCGAACACCGCCATGCCGCCCGTCCGCACGACCGCCATGCCGAAACAGCAAGAAACAAAGCCATCGCGCAACGGCCTCGCCGCACAGGCCGCCGCCATACGATTGCTATACAATCGCGCTCATCCCCTGCCCTTTCCGTCTTTCGCATGACCGCGCCCTCCCCGCCGCAATCCGCCGCTTCCCGCGCCATCCAGCTTGGCCGCCAGGTGCTCGAAATCGAGGCCGCCGCCGTGGCCGCGCTCGCCGGGCGGCTCGGCGGCGCATTCGAGCGGGCCGTCACCCTCATCCTCCAGTGCCGGGGCCGGATCATCGTCAGCGGCATCGGCAAGTCGGGCCACATCGCGCGCAAGTTCGCGGCCACCCTGGCAAGCACCGGCACACCGGCCTATTTCGTACACGCCGCCGAGGCCGCGCACGGCGACCTCGGCATGATTACCGCAGAAGACATCGTCATTGCCATCTCGAACTCCGGCGCAAGCGGCGAACTGCTCACCATCGTGCCGCAGGTCAAGCGGCGCGGCGCGCGGCTCATCGCCATGACCGGCAACGCCGATTCGCCGCTCGCACGCGAGGCCGACGCCCATCTCGACGCCGCCGTCAGCGAGGAAGCCTGTCCGCTCAATCTTGCCCCCACCGCCAGCACCACGGCGGAACTGGCGCTGTCCGACGCGCTCGCGGTGGCGCTGCTCGACGCACGCGGCTTCGGCGCGGAGGATTTCGCACGCACCCATCCGGGCGGCAGCCTCGGGCGACGCCTGCTCACACATGTGCGCGATGTCATGCGCCCGCTTGAGCGCGTGCCGACAATCGCCAGCGAAGCTCCGATGAGCGAGGCCCTGCTCGCCATGACGCGCGGCGACATGGGGATGACGGTGGCTATAACGCCTTCCGGCAGGCTCGAAGGCATCTTCACCGACGGCGACCTGCGCCGCGCGCTCGAAAGCGGTATCGACATGCGCACCGCGCGGCTGACCGAAGTCTTCACCCGCAATCCGCACACCATCGGCCCGGACGCGCTCGCGGTCGAGGCCGCCGAGGTCATGGAACGCTTGCGCATCAATCAACTGGTGGTCGTCGACGGCGCGGGCCTGCTCGCGGGCGCGCTCAACACGCACGACTTGATGCAGGCACGGGTCATCTGATGCCCGCCTCGCACTTGTACCGTTTTTATCCCGTAATCATCGCGTCCCTGCTCGCCGCCGGTGCCATCTGGCTCGAACATCTGACCCGGATACCCGAGACCGAAGCCGCCCCCGACGCCGATGAGACGCCCGACTTCGTTGCCGAAAACGTCCATATCGCGGGCTTCGCCGACGACGGCACCTTGCGTTATACGCTCGATTCTCCACGCCTGACCCATTTCCCGAAAACCGATATGACTTTCTCCGATCACCCCAGGCTACAGCTTTTCCGGCAGGGCCGACGGTTGTGGATCAATGCCGATAGCGGCGAGGCCAACGCCCAGGGCGAGAGGGTGATTTTCCGCGGTAATGTCGAAGCCGAGCGCGAAGGCAGGGACGCCGGGGATGACGCTTTGCATTTCGCATCGGACAGCCTGACGGTGTGGCCACAGGAGCAACGCGCCGCGAGCGATGCCCCGGTGCGTATCGTCCAGGGAGGCAGCCGTGTCGATGCCAACAGATTCGAGGCCAGCAACGTATTCGGCGACATGAAACTGTCCGGAAAAGTCCGGATGCGCTTTCCCCCGAAACCGAGGAATTCCTGATGCATGCTCTCGCCCTGCCCCTCGCCCTTGCTACCGCCTTGTTATTGACGAGTCTCCACGCGCGCGCCCAGACTCTCAACCGCGACCTGCCTGTCAATATAGATGCCGACAAGGTGATCGTCGACGACCGCAACAAGATTCACGTCTTTGAAGGCAGCGTCGTGCTCACCCAGGGCGCGCTGACGCTCAAGGGCGACAAGCTCGTCATCACCCAGAACGCCGCCGGTTTCCATAACGGCGTCATCACCGCCAACGCGGGCCGCCTCGCCAGTTTCCGGCAGAAGCGCGCCAACGACGCCGGTTGGGTCGAGGGCGAAGCCGAGCGCATCGAGTACAACAGCCAGTCCGAACGGGCCAAGCTTTTCAACCGCGCCCAGGTGCAAAGTGGCGGCGACAAGGTGCGCGGGCAATATATCGAATACGATACCGTCAGCGAAAACTATCTCGTCACCGATGTTCCTTCGCGCGGAAACAGCACGCCCACCAAGGAACGCGTACACGTCACGCTCCAGCCCAAAGGCAGCAAGTCCACGGCGGACGGGCAGGCCGGAACGGCAACAACCGGCCCCCGCTGAAAAACGCCGGGCGCATGAACGGCCCATGATTGACCTGGCGTGACCTATGTCACTACTCATGCCATTTTCAATTCTGATACAGTGTGCCCTCGTGTGATCTTGTTGACACATTTTTTGTGCGTCGCACAAAAAAATTATTGACAGCTAAAATTTGCCGCATATAATGCGGAAAACACGAAGTTTGCTGTGCAGCAACATCGCGCGGCAACATCCCCAACGGGCAGATCGTGGGGCACGTTTGATGCTCCCTGCCAATCTTCTCTTCCATACCTTTTTTCTTTCAGGAGATTCTCCCATGTCGACGTTCAATCCCGACCAACTCGCCGCCACCAACAAGGCCAACATCGAAACCCTGTTGAGCCTCACCAACAGTGCCTTCGCCAATGCCGAACGCCTGGCCGCGCTCAATCTCAACACCGCGCGCTCCGTGCTCGAAGACAGCGTTTCCAGCACCAAGGCCCTGCTCGGCACCAAGGACGTGCAAGAGCTGGTCTCGCTGCAAGCTTCGCTGATCCAGCCCCTGCTGGAAAAATCCGTCGCCTATGCCCGCAGCGTTTATGAAATCGCTTCGCAAGGCCAGGAAGAACTGGCGAAGGTGCTGGAAACCCAGCTTGCCGAGCTGAACAAGAATGTTTCTTCCGCGCTCGACAAGGCCGCGAAGTCTGCCCCTGTCGGTTCCGACGTCGCCGTCGCCGCTGTCAAGTCCGCCATCGCGGCCGCCAACAGCGCCTATGACAATTTCTCCAAGGCCGTCAAGCAAGCGACCGAAATCGCCGAAGCCAATGTTGCCGCCGCGACCAACGCCACGGTCAAGGCTGTTGGTACGACCACCAAGGCGACTTCTTCCAAGAAATCCGCGTAAGTTCGTCGCCTGCCCAGACTGCGCGCCGGTTTCCATCCGGACACGGTCGGGAAGCAAAAAGCCCCGCCAACGCGGGGCTTTTTGCTTTCTTCACGTCGTTTCTTTTTCGTCCCCGGCTTGCTCCACTTCGCCGTTCTGGAAATGGTGGGGGAACAGGCGGGTCATTTCGTTTTCGATCCAGTCGCGGGCGCGGCGGTGGATTTCTTCGGCCCGGATGCCTTTCGTTTCGATGGGCGGCCCGATGCTGACCACGACTTCGCCCGGATATTTCAGGAAGGCGTTGCGCCGCCAGAATTCGCCCGCGTTGTGCGCTACGGGCACGACCGGGACGCCCGCGCGTTTGGCGAGGAAGGCGGCTCCCGGTCTGTAGCGCCCGCGCACGCCCGGCGCAACCCGCGTGCCTTCCGGGAAGATCGCTACCCACAACCCTTCTTTCAGGCGCTCGCGCCCTTGTTCGACGACTTGCGCGAGCGCATCCTTGCCCGCCGCGCGGTCGATGGCGATCTTCGGAATGCTGGCCAGCCCCCATCCGAGGAAGGGTATCCAGAGTAGTTCGCGCTTGAGTACGAAGGACAGGGGCGGAAAAATCGCCTGCAAGCCGAAGGTTTCCCACGCGGATTGATGTTTGGAGACGATGACGGCCGGCCCGGCGGGAATGTTTTCCCGCCCTTCCACGCGATAACGGATGCCGAGCAGGGTGCGCGAGGCCCAGGCCATTGCGGGCACCCATCGCGTCACCCAGCGGTGGCGGGTCATCGGGTTGACGCCGAAGGCCGCGCCCACCACGCCTTTCGAGGTGTGCCAGATGGTTATCAGCGACGCGGCAATGAGGAAGACGAGAGAGCGCACGAAGATCATGATCGGGGCGGATTTCAGGCAATCAGATGGGTCGCCACGGCGGCAAGGTCGTCGAAGGTCACGGTGGATGGCGGCAGTTGGGGGTCTTGGCGGGTTTTTTCTCCCTTGCCGGTCAGCACCAGATAGGGCTGGCCGCCCACGGCGATGCCCGCTTGCAGGTCGCGCAGGCTGTCGCCCACGACGGGCACGCCCGCGAGGTCGACATTGAAGCGTTCGCCGATCTCCAGCAGCATGCCCGGTTTGGGTTTGCGGCAGTTGCAGGTGGAGTCCGCCGGATGCGGGCAGAAGAAGATGGCGTCGAGCCGCCCGCCGCATTGGGCGAGGGTTTTGATCATTTTGTCGTGAATGGCGTTGAGGGTGTCCATGTCGAAGAGGCCGCGCCCGACGCCGGACTGGTTGGTGGCGACGACGACGCGCCAGCCCCAGCGGTTGAGCAGGGCAATGGCTTCGAGCGCGCCGGGAATGGGCCGCCATTCTTCGGGGGATTTGATGAATTGCTCGGAGTCGTGATTGATGACGCCGTCACGGTCGAGAATGATGAGCTTCATGGCTTTTCCCCCTGCTCTTTTTGTCCGGAATCAGACCGAGAGGCGCGAAATGTCGGCCACGCGGTTCATCGCGCTATGCAGGTGAGCGAGTAGCGCTCGGCGGTTGGCGCGCAGGGCGACATCTTCAGTGTTGACCATTACCTTGTCGAAGAAGTCGTCGACCGGGGCGCGCAGGGCTGCGAGGATTTTTAGCGAGCCGGTGTAATCGCCTGCGTCGAATGCCGCATCGGCCTTGGGCTTGATGTTGTCGAGCGCGCGGGCGAGCGCGATTTCGGCATCTTCTTTCAGCAAGTTTGGATCAAAGCCCAATGGTATCGTCGTCTCGCCCCTTTTTTTCAGGATGTTGCCAATACGTTTGTTAGCGGCGGCCAAAGCCGCCGCCTCCGGCAGAGCGGAGAAGGCGCGCACGGCGGCAAGGCGTTTGGGGATGCTCGCCAGTAACCACGGACGCTTCTTCCGCACCGCATCGACCTCCTGCGCGGTATAACCCTGTTCGCGCAAATAGCCCGCCAAACGCTCGTAAATGAAATCCTGGAGGCTGTTACTGTTAAGAATTCCGTCATCATGCATTTCTTTAAAACTGTCCGCCGCTACCTTAAGCAAAGAAACAAACGACATCGTCACCCTACCTTCCATCAATATTCGGGCAACGCCCAAGGCGTGCCGCCGCAGGGCGAAGGGGTCTTTATCACCCGTTGGCACCTGCCCGATGCGGAACAGGCCCACCAAGGTTTCCATTTTGTCCGCCAGCGCGACCATCTCGCCGACGATGCCGCGCGGCAGAGCATCGCCAGCGAAACGTGGCTTGTAGTGATCTTCGATGGCATCGGCGATTTCGGGCGACAATCTTTCGCTGAGCGCGTAATAGCGCCCCATCACGCCTTGAAGTTCAGGGAATTCGCCCACCATGCCGGTAAGGAGGTCGGCCTTGGCGAGCTTTGCGGCATATTCGGCCTGCCAATCCTTGCTGCCAAGTTCCACCCCAATGGCGTTGGCAATAGCGGCAACCCGCCTGCTGCGTTCCCCCATACTGCCAAGCCTGTTGTGATACACCACCTTGTCCAGCGCCGGAAGGCGGGATTCCAGCGTGTGCTTTTTGTCCTGCTCAAAGAAAAAGCGCGCATCGGCCAGACGCGGGCGCACCACCCGTTCATTGCCGTGAATGACAGCGGAAGGATCGGCGGGACAGATGTTGCTGACGATGAGAAAGTGGTTGTCCAGCCTGCCATCGACATCGAGCAGGGGGAAATACTTCTGGTTGGCCTTCATGGTCAGGATCAGGCATTCCTGCGGCACATCGAGGAATTCCCGCTCGAACTCCCCGACGAGCACATTGGGCCGCTCGACCAGCGCGGTCACTTCATCCAGCAGCGCCTCGTCCTCGACCGGATGCAGATCCGCGCCCGCCCGCGCGGCAGCGTCGGCCAATTGACGGGCAATCTCCGCGCGGCGCGCGGCAAAGGAGGCGATGACCGCACCCTTGTCGCGCAGGGTCGCGGCGTAGGCATCGGCCTCCGGAATGTCGATCGGGTCGACCAGCGCCTCGAAACGGTGCCCATGCGTCGCCCTGCCCGCCTGCAAACCCAGGACGGAAACGGGCACGATTTCCTCGCCATGCAGTGCGACGAGCGCATGCGCGGGGCGCACGAAATCGACGCTCGTCCAGCCGTCGGCCAGTTGATAGCGCATCACCTTGGGAATGGGCAGGGCCGCCAGCGCGACGTCGAGGGCCGCCTGCAAACCTTCGGCCAGGGTCGCGCCACGGGCGAGGCTATCGTAAAACAGACTCTCCGCCTTGCCGTCGCGCTCCCGGCGCAGGCGGGGAAGGACGGAGGCCGTCAGCCCGAGCGTGGACAGCTTCTTCAGCAGCGCGGGCGTCGGGCTGCCCGTCGCGTCCAGCCCGACGGCAACGGGCATCAACTTGTGCGTCACGGGCTTATCTTCGGCCACGGCCAGAACGCCGGTGATATGCGCCGCCAGCCGTCGCGGCGTGGCGTAGGCGGTGACGACGGCATCCGCCGCTGCCAACCCGTCGCGCCGCAAGGCATCGGCCAGGGCCGCAGCAAAAGTCTCCCCTAAAGTTTTCAAAACCTTGGGCGGCAGTTCTTCGACAAAGATTTCGACCAACAGATTGCAGATAGTCATGATTCAGGCGGCTTTTCTTTTGATTTGCTCAAGCACTTCCTCGGCCCGCTCTTTTTGCGCCATCGGGAAACCGAGGCGGGCGCGGGATTCGAGATAACTTTGCGCGACGCTCCGCGCCAGATTGCGGATGCGCCCGATATAGGCCGCCCGCTCCGTCACGGAGATTGCGCCGCGCGCGTCGAGCAGATTGAAAGTGTGCGCGGCCTTCAGCACCTGCTCGTAGGCGGGCAAGGCCAGTTTCGCATCCATCAAGTGTTTCGCCGCTTTCTCGTGGGCATTGAAGGCATCGGACAAAAAATCGACATCCGAATGCTCGAAGTTATAGGCCGACTGCTCCACCTCGTTCTGGTGATACACATCGCCGTAAGTCAGCCCTTCCGTCCAGACGAGATCGTAGACGTTTTCCACACCCTGCAAATACATCGCCAGCCGTTCCAGCCCGTAGGTGATTTCGCCGGTAATCGGCCTGCAATCAATGCCGCCGACCTGCTGGAAATACGTGAACTGGGTGACTTCCATGCCGTTCATCCACACCTCCCACCCCAGTCCCCACGCCCCGAGGGTGGGATTTTCCCAGTCGTCCTCCACGAAGCGCACGTCATTGCGCCGCAGGTCGAACCCCAGCGCCTCAAGCGACTTCAGATAAAGATCGAGGATGTCGTCCGGCGCGGGCTTCAGTACCACCTGGAACTGATAGTAATGCTGCATCCTGTTGGGATTTTCGCCATAGCGCCCGTCCTTGGGGCGGCGCGAGGGTTGCACGTAAGCGGCTTTCCACGGCTCCGGGCCGATGGCGCGCAGGAAGGTGGCGGTATGGCTGGTACCCGCGCCGACCTCCATATCGTAAGGCTGCAAAAGGGCGCAGCCCTTATCGCTCCAGAACTGCTGGAGCGCGAGAATGATTTGCTGAAACGTGGGTTTGCTCGGGGCCATGATCGCGGGCGAAAAAGAAGCGCCGTAGCGCCAGAAAGGGGGGATTTTACCGGGTTTGCCCGCCTCGTGTCCCCGGATCGTCCGGCAGGCGCGCGAATGCCATGGCGCGGGCGGGCCGCGGGTGAGCGTTATACTGCCGCCACTCGCGGGCGGCGCTTTCATCCGCCCGGAGAAACAGCAAAGGCGAACCATGCGGCAAATCGTACTCGACACCGAAACCACCGGGCTGGACTGGAAAAGCGGCGACCGCGTCATCGAAATCGGCTGTGTCGAACTGCTCGACCGCAGCCTGACCGGGGAGCATTTCCACGTCTACATCAACCCCGAACGCAGCATTGCCGCCGAAGCGCGGGCCGTGCACGGCATCGACGAAGATTTCCTTGCCGACAAACCCGTGTTTGCCGCCATTGCCGCCGATTTCGAAGCCTTCGTGCGCGATGCCGAACTCATCATCCACAACGCCGCCTTCGACATCGGCTTTCTCGACCACGAACTCGACCTGCTCGGCAAGCCGCCCCTGCGCGAACTCTGCGCCAACGTGATCGACACCCTGAAAATGGCGCGGGAGCAAAATCCCGGCAAAAAAGCCTCGCTCGATGCCCTGTGCGAACGCTACGCCATCGACAACGCCCATCGAACCCTGCACGGCGCGCTGCTCGATGCCGAACTGCTCGCCGAGGTCTACCTGGCCATGACGCGCGGGCAGGAAAGCCTGCTCATGGCGCTGGAGGAAGAACCCGCCGCCGAAACCGGCACGGGCACGCTTTCGGGCAAGCGCCCCACGTTGAAGGTGCTGCGCCCCTCGGACGAAGAACTGGCCGCCCATGAGGCGGTGCTGGCGGACATCGAAAAGGCGAACAAGGGAACGTGTCTGTGGCGGGAAGGCTGAAGGCTCAGGATTCCCGCTCGCGATCATATCGCCCGGCGTGATACGCGCGGATTTCCGCCGCCCGCCGCCCGATTAGCAGGCCGACGCCGCAACGCACGCCGGGTTTTTCAGCTTTCGGGCGGCGTATCGGGCTGCGCGGGTTTGCGGCGACCGCGCGGAAAACGCACGCGCAGTTCTTCGTACATGGCCTTTGCACCGGGGACGTTCTGCTCGGCGGCGATTTTCGTCGCACTGTAGAAAACGAGCGCCGCCTGATAGGTTTCGCTGCCCGCGCTCATCATGGTGTCGCTGATGATTTCCTCGACCTGCCGGGCCATGAGATGCAAGGAACGTAAACCGAGCGCGTCGCTGAAATCGGCATCGAATTCCGCCATGTTGAGGTACGGCGGGCGGATGGAGGAATTCTGCTGCGCAAGTTCATGGGCCTTTTCGACGAAGCTGAGCGTCTTTTCGCCCATTTTTGGAAGTTCGTGCCGCTCAGTGGGAGTCAGGGCAAGCGCGTAGGGCGCGAGAAGTTCGGCAATCTGTTTCAGGAGGTTCTGAACCTGCTCCTGAGTTTGCGCGGGAATGGCCCGATTATGGTGGTTTTTCATGGCGTCCGGCTATGTCGTTGAAGGAGAGTATATCTATACGTAATTACATGGCATGTTGTCAAGCTTCCCCCGCGAGAATCGCACGCGGGGTGAGGCGGATGTCACTCGCAATGCGTGACGGTGTTCACGAAAAGCCGCCAAAGGCAGATCCGGCGCTGTATCAGGCTCAGCGCATCAACGCCGTCGCGGCATACAGCGTTTCAAGATGCGGCACCGATATTTGCGCGAGCCGCGCGAGTTCCAGAAGTCCACCGAGGATGGCGTCGATTTCCAGCGCCCTGCCCTTGAGTTTGTCTTGCAGCATGGATGTGCGGAACGCGCCGACGGCTTCGGCGCGTTGCAGGCGCGCGTCGAGGGAGATGTCCAGCGAAACGCCATGGGCGCGGGCGACGGCGAGGACTTCCGCCATGCCGTCGCGGATGAGTTGCCGGGCGGGCGGGAAGGCGAGCATGGCGGCAAGGTCGGCATTGGCAAGGGCGGAAAGCGGATTGAATACGGCATTGCCCAGAAGCTTGATCCAGACGTCACGGCGGATGTCGTCGCTGATCCGGGGATTTAGCCCGGCGCTCGCCAGCGCGGACAGCAGTTCTTCCGTGCCTTCGGGCCGCAAACCCGGCAAGGGCGAGCCGAACAGGAAAGCATCCCCCCTGGCCGGGTTTGCCACGATCCGCCCTGGAGCGGCTTGCTCGGCGGATTTCTGGATGACACCGCCCAGCAGGCGCGCCAACGGCAAGGCAGCGGAAAGACGCCCTTCGGGATCGAGGCATTGCAGATTGCGGCCCGCGAGTGCCCCTTGCAGTCCGTGGAAATACCACCATGGGATGCCGTTCTGCAAGCAGGCCAACAAGGTGCGCGGGCCGACGAACGGGGCGATGTCCGGCAGGGCGGCAAGGAGTTGATGGCTTTTGACGGTGATGAGCAGGATGTCGGCGGGTGAAACGGGTTCTCTGGCGCACGGCAGCACCACGGGCTTCGTGGCCTGGAATGTCAACAGTTCGCCCGCCCGGAGATGCAGGGTTTGCCCGTTTTCTTCGATGATGAGACCGTCGGCATGCAGGCGGGCCGCAGTGGCGGGACGGGCAAGCAGACGCACGGGAACGCCCGCGTTCGCCAGTTTGCCCGCCATGTAAGCACCAATCGCGCCCGCGCCGAAGATGGTGAGGGTCATTTTTGTTTCATCCCTGTTTTCAAGGAGATTCCGGTTAAGTCAGCCGTCATTGCAAGCGAAGCATGGCAACCCATGCGCTGTATGGATTTGATGATGCTCTGCACGGTGAAAGGCGTCTGGGTGGTCTGGTCGCCCGAGCCGTCGAGGCCGACCACCAGCCCGTAACCGGCGAGCGGGTTGTCGCGCACGCCGGCGATGGAGGCGATGTCCTTGATGCGCTCCGCATTCGCCGGCAAGGCGGAAAGCGCGGCGAG
>JAISNX010000050.1 GCA_031276015.1 Azoarcus sp. | reverse complement strand
CGTCAAGGACCCGCACAGCGTGGTCAAGGCCGGGCAGGTCGTGAAAGTCAAGGTGCTCGAAGTCGATCTTCCCCGCAAGCGCATCGCGCTCACCATGCGCCTTGCCGACGAGGCCCGCCCCCGCCGCACCGACGAAGCCCGGCCCCGGAACAACCCCGCGCGGCCCGGCAGCCGCTCCGGCCCGCCGCCCCGGCCCGCCGCCGAAAACGCCCTGGCGCTCGCCTTCGCCCGTGCCCGTGGCAAGTAATCCCCGCATGGCAAGCTTCGCGCCGTTCCGGCGTCCGGATGCGTGGCTGACCCTGCCCGTCCTGCTCTGCGTCCTGTGCGCGGGCATCGTGATGGCGACGGACAGCAATCGGGCGCTGTTCCTGCTCGGAAACGCGGCAGCGGCGGGGTGGCTGCCCGCGTCCGCCTGGGCGGGCATCACCAACATCGGCAGTACGCTCGGCGCATTCGCCCTGCTCGTGCCCACCCTTGCCCGCTGGCCGCGATGGGTCGCCGCCGCCCTGCTGGCATCACCCTTCGCCAGCCTCTACACCCACGCCATCAAAATACTCGCCGAACTGCCCCGCCCGGCCGCCGTGCTGCCGCCCGAAGCCTTCCACCTCATCGGCCTGCCCTTGCGCAGCAATTCTTTCCCTTCCGGGCACACCCTCACCGTCTTTGTGCTCGCGGGCGTGCTTGCGTTCTGCACCCGCCGCCCCCTGGCCTGGCTTGCCGTGCCGGTCGCAGCGCTGATCGCGTTTTCGCGGATCGCGGTCGGCGCGCACTGGCCGCTGGATCTGCTCGGCGGCGCGGCGGGGGGATGGATCGCGGCGGCCATGGGCTGCGCCTGGTCGGCGCGCTGGCGGTTCTGGGAGACCACGCGCGGCCAGCGCACACTGGCCGCCATCGCACTCATCGTCGTAGCGGCCTTCGGGTTCGAGACACTGGATTATCCGGAAGGCCGCTGGATGCAATACCTGCTGTGCGCCTGGGGCGCGGCGGGCGCAATTTACGCCCTGTGGCGTCCCGCAGGCACGGGGCAGAACAACCCTTCCACAAGGACGGAGGATTCATGAGTGTCATACTGGTGACAGGCGGCGCGGGCTACATCGGCTCGCACACCTGCCTTGCCCTGCTGCGCGGCGGGCACGACGTGCTCGTCATCGACGACTATTCCAACGCCTCGCCGCTTGCCCTCGAACGGGTGGTGCGCCTCGCGGGACGCCCCTTCCGCGCGGTGCTGCAAGCCGATGTTGCCGACGCGGCGGCGCTGGACAGCCTTTTCAGCGCCCACCGCATCCAGGCCGTCATCCACTTCGCCGCCAAAAAAGCCGTCGGCGAATCCGTGCGCATCCCCCTTGCCTACTACCGGAACAACCTCGGCGGACTTTTAACCCTGCTCGAACGGATGGCCCACCACGACGTGAAGCGGCTCGTATTCAGCTCCTCCGCCACAGTCTACGGCAACCCCGTCCGCGTGCCGATCACCGAGGACTTCCCGCTCGCCGTGACCAACCCCTATGGCCGCACCAAACTGATGAGCGAAGAAATCCTGCGCGACGTGGCCGCCGCCGATCCTGCCTGGAAAATCGCGCTGCTGCGCTACTTCAACCCCGTCGGGGCGGATGCCAGCGGGCAGATCGGCGAAGACCCCGACGGCATCCCCAACAACCTCATGCCCTACATTTGCCAGGTCGCGGCGGGCAGACTTCCCGAATTGCAGGTTTTCGGCAACGACTACCCGACACCCGACGGTACCGGCGTGCGCGACTACATCCACGTCTCCGACCTTGCCGCCGGGCACCTCGCCGCGCTCGACAGACTCGAAAACCTGTCCGCCGTGAGCGCCATCAACCTCGGCACCGGGCGCGGTTACAGCGTGCTCGAACTCGTGCGTGCCTTCGAGACGGCATCCGGGCGGCCCGTACCCTGCCGCATCGCCCCCCGCCGCGCGGGCGATGTCGCCGAATGCTGGGCCGACCCCGCGCTGGCCGCCGCCCTTCTCGGCTGGCGGGCGGAACACGACCTCGACGCCATGTGCCGCGACGCCTGGCGCTGGCAATCCGCCAATCCGGCGGGCTACCGGGCGCGCTGACACGCGCCGGATCGCGGACAAGGCATGACACGGACGGGCGCGCCCCGTATAGTGCGCCCATCGCATTCCCTGTTTTCCCCGCGCCCATGCAACTCGTCCTGATAAGCGGCCTCTCCGGTTCGGGCAAAAGCATCGCACTCAAGGTGCTGGAGGACGTCGGCTACTACGTCGTCGACAACCTGCCCGCCATGCTCCTGCCGCAGTTGTTGACGGCCCTGCGCGGCACGGGCTACCGGCGCATCGCCGTATCGGTCGACGTGCGCTCCGGCGAGAGCGTCGCGGCCCTGCCGCGGCTGATGAGCACCCTGCGCGAACTCGTCCAGGACTTGCGCTGCATCTTCCTCGACGCCCGCGACGACACCCTCATCGCCCGCTTCTCCGAAACCCGCCGCCGCCATCCCCTGGCCGGGGAAAACATCTCGCTCGAAGAAGCCATCCGCCGCGAACGCGAGATGCTGGACGAAATCTTCCTCCTCGGCCACCGGATAGACACCAGCGACATGCGCCCCAACACCCTGCGCAGCCGCGTGCGGGACTTCGTCGAAGCCGAAGCGGGCGAAGGGCTTGCCCTGACCTTCCAGTCCTTCGGCTTCAAATACGGCATCCCGCTCGATGCCGACATGGTGTTCGACGTTCGCTGCCTGCCCAACCCCTACTACGACCCGCAGCTTCGCCCGCTCACCGGCCACGACCCGGAAGTCGTCGCCTACTTCGCCCAACTGCCCGAAGTCGCCCGCATGATCGAGGACATCCGGCGCTTCGTCGCCGCCTGGCTGCCGGGCTTTATCCGCGACAACCGCAGCTATCTCACCGTCGCCATCGGCTGCACGGGCGGGCAGCACCGCTCCATCTACATCGCCGAACGCCTTGCCGAAGCCTTCCGCGCCACCAGCCACGTCCTCGTCCGCCATCGCGCCATGGAACGGCGGGTGGCCGAGAGCGCGGCGGACTGATGCCCGATGCGCCCCTCCGCCACCTGGCGCGGACTCCTGCGGCCCGGCGATTACATCGTCCTCGCGGCCAGCATTGCCCTTTGCATTGCCGCCGGGTTCGGCCTGTGGCGCGGCGGCACGCCGGACGGCCTCATCATTCGCGCCGGGGGCGAAATCTTTGCCGAAACCGACCTCTCCCGTGCGCGGCGCATCGCCGTACCGGGGCCGCTCGGCACCACCCTTATCGAAATCCAGCCGGGCCGTGCCCGCGTCGCCGCCGACCCCGGCCCGCGCCAATACTGCGTGCGCCAGGGCTGGCTGAGTCGCGCGGGCGCGGTGGCGATCTGCGCGCCCAACCAGGTCAGCCTCATCCTCACCGGGCGGGGAAGCGATTTTGACTCACTCGGTTATTGAACTCACCCCCACCGACACCGACCGCCGCATCGCGCGCCACGCGGCGGCGGCCATCGCCCTGACCGTGGCCGAAGCGGCCATTCCCCTGCCGCTGCCCGGTCTCAAACCGGGGCTGGCCAACATCATCACCCTGGTAGTGCTGGCGCGTTGGGGCTGGCGCGAAGCCGCGTGGGTATCGCTATTGCGCGTATTTGCCGCCAGCCTGCTCCTTGGGCAGTTCCTTGCGCCGGGGTTTTTCCTGAGCCTGGGCGGTGCGCTGGCGAGCCTGGCCGTGCTGGCGGGTGCAATGCGGCTGCCGTCCCGTTGGTTCGGGCCGGTCAGTCACAGCCTCTTTGCCGCCTTCGCCCACATCGGCGCGCAACTCCTCATCGCCCGCCTGTGGCTGACACCGCACGACGGCGTGTTCTATCTCGCACCGATCCTGGGCGGGGCGGCGGTCGTGTTTGGTTTGGTCAACGGCTTCGCGGCGGCGGCGTTGTTGCGGGAGAAGGCGCATGCGGGGTAGGTGAAACGGGCGAGCGCGCGCATTTACTTGTCTTTCCTTTGGCGCTTGTTCAGGAAAATGCCTGAAACAACGCTGACCGGAACAAGCATGAGTGCAACATAAGATTGCACAAAAAAGATACGGATGGATTGTCACCCGATAATGTCCCCATGCCGCATAAGGGTTACGTGTTGATCGAAAGGGGGCGTTCTCCCATATCCGGGATGGTTGAATCCAATACTCACCCTCGGGGTGTGGGAATGTTTGCGGCCTTGTTCTTCTCCGGGTGCCCCGTTCCCGCATTATGGCCTATTCGATATTTCGTCGGGTTTTGAGGAAGCGCTTCCGAAATGCTTCCCGGCCCTCGTCGTAAGGCGCGGGATATGTGCGGGACGGGATCGGGCCGCTTCTGTCGCCGACAAGGTAATTGATCCGGTAGGTGCAGTTGTCTGCCGGGTGCACCAGGCCGCCAAGCACGCGGTCGGGTTTCAGTATCTGGTACCGGACCAGATGCTCCAGCACCCGTTGCACCTGCGGCCCCACCCCGATGAACAAGGCATCGGGCAGTTCTTCGACCTCCGTCACGAAGTATTCCAGCAGGTACTTCCGCAACAAGGGGTGTCTCATCATGTCCGGGGAGCCACGGTACTCGCTGTCCCTGACGAATACCGGATAACGCAGGAGGGATGTGGTCTGCATCAGATGGGACGCGGTGGAGAACAGTTTGGCCGAGTTGCTCAGGCGGAGCCATTTGTGGAAGCCCCAATGGTTGAACTGCCTGATGAGGTTGGTGCGTAGCGGTTCGTCATTGAAGACACTGCTACTCTTGACTGCCTGGAGGACGTCCGCGAAGGATTGCCCAGACTGAAGCGCATCCCGCGCCTCGTTGTTGGCATCGAGCATCTGCGTGCTGCCCGGCGTGATGCCGACCAGGACGATCCGTGCATCCGGGTGGATGTATTCGAAGGGCGCGTAATAGATTTCCACGTCGCCGTCCGCGTCCATCAACAGGCGCGGATCGCGCACCTGCGGACGCTTCGCATCACAGAGGCAGGGTGCATACTTTTCGAGCAAGGTCGTTTTCATTTCATTGCCTTGACCCTGAAAAAAACCCGGAGCCTGTTCGTGATCCAGGAGGGAATGGCCTTCCGACCGTTCTTGTTGATGTAATAGCATAAAATCCATCCGAGCTATGATCTGGACTTAAACCGAAGGGATTGTACCGTAATCCTTTACAAATATGCACACGATGCCTCGACAGAAATCGGCATGAAATTTTTTATGCCGCTTATTTTTGGAAACGCTTGCCAGCCTATCGTCATTGCGGGCGAAGTGCGGCAATCCACGCGGCACTGCCAACCCGGATACTGTATAGATTGCCACGGCGCTACGCGCCTCGCAATGACGAATTTCCCACTCCGTCATTGCGAGGGCCGAAGGCCCGCGGCAATCCACACGGCGGCGACTACCCGCACTGACGAGCGGTGCTGCGGGAATCACGGACACATGAACTGCCACGGCGCTGCGCGCCTCGCAATGACGGTATTCAAGGCCGTGTCATGGTGCACGGTGGATTACCGTGGCGCGCCGGGTGGCTGGCGGGAAATTCTTGCTGTGGTTTTTACGGCTACGCTTATTTTCGCGGGGGCAGGGCGCGGGCGATGGATTGCCGCGCTTCGCTCGCAATCCCCCCAGGTTAGAGCAAATCAACTTTATGAGGCCCATATCAAACCGATCGTCATTGCGAGGAGCGAAGCGACGTGGCAATCCATGCGGCTTACTGGATTGCCGCGGCCCTTCGGGCCTCGCAATGAC
>JAISNX010000020.1 GCA_031276015.1 Azoarcus sp. | reverse complement strand
ATAGGCCGCATGGGGCTGGTCGCGCCGGGCCGTCACATCCTGAAGATCGAATGCCCGCGCGATCCGCCGTTTTCGGCGGACTTCCAGATCAGGAAGAACGAGCGCGTCGTCGTGCGGGGAAACTGTTCGCCGCCCCCTACCTTGAACAGCAAGCGCTGAGGGAACCGCCATGCTTGAAATCCGGGCATTGACCTACAATGATCTCCCCCCCGTCCTGCCGATCGTGGGCACGATCTCGGGCAGTGGCCTCACCATAGGACGGGGCGGGGGAAATGTCATTACCCTTCCCGATCCGGTCTCCCTGATCTCGCGCCAGCATTTGCGGCTCGATCTCGAAGCCGATGGCACGTACCGGGTCAGCAACATCAGCGGCGGGAACATGGCCTTCGTCAATGACGACGAACTCGAATCGGGCGATAGTCGTCTGCTGCGGGATCAGGACACGCTCTCCCTCGGCGGCTATGTCCTGCAAGTGCGCTACATGGCGCAGGCACAGGCGGGGGCACAGGCGCGAGTACCGGTACCGGCTCCTGCTCCGGCTCCGGTCGCCGCGGGAACAGCGGGCGACGATTTCCTCGCGTCGCTCGCCGCCGACGCGGCGTCGGCACCGGCGGCGTCTTTGCCGGAAGGTGCCGATCCCCTCGGCACATTCATGTACGGCACTGCCGCCGACCAGCGCGACCCCATGCAGGCGCTCAATGAACGGGGTGTCGAACTCGGCAGCCTCGACAGCAAGGGAGACGAACTGCTCCGTGGCGAAAATACCGGAAACATGGCGCGCGAACTGATGAGCGATCCGCTCTCCGGCACGGCGACGGGCGGGCACCTGACGCGCGACGCCAGCCTCGACCCCCTGGCGATGTTCGGTGGAGGTAGCGAAAGCGGCGGCGCGTTCGCCGATATTCTGCAATCCGGCAAAAGTAGCGGCACGGGCGCGGCGATGCATATGGATCTCACGCACGGCCCGGAACTCGGCAGCCTGTTCAACCTGCCCACGCCGTCCGGGCAATCGCCCGTCCCGCCGCCGCCCGACGCTGGTGCGAATGCGTTCCCACCGCCCGGCGGTGCGGGACTCATCGGCGACCTGGGCAGCATCGACGACCTTCTCGCGCCACCGCCGTCCCCGCCCGTTCCGCCGCCTGCCGCCGCCGAAAATGTGCCCCCGCCGCCCGGCGGTACGGGACTCATCGGCGACCTGGGCAGCATCGACGACCTTCTCGCGCCGCCGCCGTCCCCGCCCGCTCCGCCGCCTGCCGCCGCCGAAAATGTGCCCCCGCCGCCCGGCGGTGCGGGACTCATCGGCGACCTGGGCTGCATCGACGATCTCATCGCCGGTCTTGCGCCCGGTGGAAAACAGGAAGCGCCCATGCCACCCGCCGCCTTGCCGGACAATGGCCGCGCGGCCCACGTCGTGCCGCCCACCGTGCCCGAACCGGCTCGCGCGGTGGCAAACAGAACCGCCCCGCCTGCCTCCGTTCCGCAACCCGCCACGCGACCTGCCCCACAACCTGCCCCACAACCCGCCCCACAACCCGCCCCGCAGCCCGCCCCGCAGCCCGCTTCCCGACCAGCACCGGCTCCGGCCAAGGCTGCCGCCTCGCCGGACGCGGAAGAACTCTGCAAGGCGTTCATCGAAGGACTGGGCATCGACCTGCCCGGACGGGCGGTGCTGGACAAGACCTTCATGAAAATGCTTGGCCGGATGATGCGCAACTACACCCAGGGAACGGTGGATCTGATCGCCAGCCGGGCCATCGTCAAACAGGAAGTCCGGGCCAACGTCACCCTGATCGCGCCGGAACGCAACAACCCGCTCAAATTTTCCTCCGACGGCAATGCCGCCCTGCTGTACCTGCTCGGCAAACCCTTCCCAGGATTCATGGAGCCGGTCGAAGCGGTGCGCAGTGCCTTCACCGACCTGCGCGCCCACCAGATCGGACTCGTCTCCGGCATGCGCTCGGCGTTCAACCACGTCCTGCAATGCTTCGACCCGGCGCTGATCGGCAGCGGCGACCCCGCGCGCGGCCTGCTCGACCAGGCGATGCCGTCGCGGCGCAAGGCCAGACTGTGGGACACCTACGAGCGTTATTTCGCGGAAACGCAGGCGAGCGTCACCGACCGCTTCCAGAGCTTTTTCGGTGCGGCCTTCGTCAAGGCTTACGAAGATGCGATTGCGGCCCTACAATCCGGCAAGGAGATGGGCAAGCCATGAGACTGACGGTAGCGCAACGAAGCGAGCGCGGCGGACGCAAGCGCAATGAAGACGCCATTGGCTTTTGTGCCAATGAAACCCTGGGCTGCTTCGTGCTTGCCGACGGCACGGGCGGATACGAAGGCGGCGCGCTGGCCTCGGAAACCGTCGTGCAGCAAGTGCTGAAACATTTTTCCGCCGCGCCCCGGATCGACCTGGCCGCGATCAGATCCTCGATAGACGTCGCGCGCGAAGCCCTGAACGAAGCGCGCAGGGTGAATCCGCAATTTCCCCACATGGATACGACGATCGTGACGCTGATGCTGGACACGGAGCGGGCGCTGGCCTACTGGAGTTCCATCGGCGACAGTCGCATCTACCTGTTCCGCAGCGGGCGGGCGCGCACCCTGACGACCGACCACAGCGTTCTGCAATCCATGATCGACGCCGGCATCTTCACCGGCGAACTGCGCAGCAACCAGAGAAGGAACCTGCTGTACGCGGCGGTCGGCAGCGAAGAAGTGCCGGAGCGTGTCGTCTGCGACGAACCGCTCGTCCTGCGTTCCGGCGACATCTTCCTGCTGTGCTCCGACGGCCTGTGGGACAGCGTCGACGAAGCGACCATGGAAACCCTGCTCCAACAGACGAAAAATCCTGAACAATGGGTAGACGAGATGGTGCGCGCGGTGCCCGATCCCCAGGCTCCCGAGCAGGACAACTACAGCGCCCTGGCCATCTGGATCGGCGAGCGGGAAGAAGTGACGACGCGCATCCTGCCCGTCAGGCCGAAAGACGAAAAAGACAATTGAGGCCATGACGGGATGATCGGTGTTTTCTCGCTTCCTTCGCCTTCGCACTACGTGGGCTGGTTTGGAAAACTGCCCTCGGTCGGCGATTTCGCGGGCAAGGGCATGCCGCAATCCGTGCAGGAGACCGTCCACGCCTGGATGTCCTCCGGCATGGCGGCGCTCGTGCGGACGTGGTCGGAAGAATGGCGGGATGCCTACTTCGTTTCCCCCGTCTGGCACTTCGTCGTCAATGCCGACATCTGGGACAAATTCGCGCTCATCGGCTGCATCGCACCGAGCATCGACAGAGTCGGACGGTGCTCGCCCCTGATCGTATTGCGTTCCTTCGACAAGGCCGAAGTGCGCCGGGTGTTGCCGCCCGAAAGTCGCTGGCTGTACCGTGTCGATGCGGCGATACGGCGCATCATCGGCGAGTGCGTCCCGGTCGATGGCGTAGACGACATCCTGGCGCAGCTCATGGCCCGCGAATCCGCGCCAGCCGCCGACACGGGCATCCTCGACGGTCTGGGCATCGACGAGCGCGCCGTGCCGCCCCGGAAAGCCTGGTTCTCATGGCCGGACCTGCCTGCGCTGTTCGGCGAACGCAGCACTCGCAGCTTCTGGTGGGCGGAGCCTTCTCCCCGTCTGCCGCCCCGGCAACTCATTCACCGGGGCATACCCGACGAAGAACTGTTCTGCCTGCTCATGGACGGAGGGATGTCCAGTGACTAAACCCGGACGCACGATCCAGCGCGGCAACCTGTTCGTTCCGGCGCTGCTGGACAGACTCTCGCAAAACAGTCGCGGGGCCATGAACCGCAACGACTTCCGGAAAACCGTCATGCGGGATCTGGCCTGGCTGCTGAACTGCACCAACCTCGACACCCAGCTCCCGATGGACGGCTTTCCGAAGGCCCGGTTCTCGGTCGTCAATTTCGGCATTCCGCCCCTGGCGGGCACCCGGTTTACCAAGGCCGAACTCACGGTCGCGGCGCAGAAAATAGAGCACACCATCGCCTATTTCGAGCCGCGCATCCTGCCGAAATCGCTGAAGGTTTCCGTTGCCCACGACATGGATACCGAACTCTACAACCATGCCCGTTTCCGGATCGAAGCGACCTACTGGTTCGAGCCTTACCCGATAGACATGGTGATACGTGCGCGATGGGACATGGAGACGGG
>JAISNX010000120.1 GCA_031276015.1 Azoarcus sp. | reverse complement strand
TCTCGCCCGCAGAATCCGGAATCACGATGCCGCTGGCGGTGGTGCGCTCGGCTTCCAGACGTTTGACGATCACGCGATCGTGCAGGGGACGGATTTTCATTGGCTTTGCTCCTCTGTTTACAGAATCGACAAGACGGGCGGGATGCCCGTCGGGAAAAATCACCGGCCCTTGCCGGGCCGACTGTTAGCACTCCTTGGAGGCGAGTGCCAATAATAGGGACGGGGCAGGACGATTTCAAGGGCCGTGCCGGAAAAATAATAAAATGCCCTTGGCGCACCTGTCCGGCATGCGTCCTTTTTCACGGATAGTCCGTGCAAAGTGGGTTTTCGCGTGGCGGTGGCGCGGTTACATTGCCAACTTCGCATTTTTCTCTTTTTGCAACCATGAATCCTCTCTCCCGGCTTCTTTCCTGGCTTTCATCCACCTCGCCCATCGACCCGGATACCCTGGCGGGATTACAGCGCGTCGTGGAAGTGGTGGACAAGGTCTTTGCCATGACGCCCGGTTTCGACGAAAAACTGGCCGAGCCGGTTGCGCATGCGCTGGCCTACTGCGCCAGCCTTGTCGATGCTTTGCCGCCGCCGGTCGATGTTGGCCGCCAGCATTTCGCCGCCGATCCGCTCGTGCACGCCTTTTTCGCCTCTGCCGACGACATCGGCGACATGCTGGCCGCCAGTGCGCCGGTACGCGCCTATCTTGCCGATCCGCAGTCTTATCGGAGCGACAGCTTTTTCGGCCTGATGGCGGCGCGGCACACGGAAAAGCAGGTGCTCGGCGTTGCCATGCAGCACGGCATCATGGCGACCGATGTGCCGCAATCCCTGCTCCTGCTCTCGGATCGGGCACTGGTGTTTCCCGCCGCCGATGCCGATACGGCCCGCGCGGCCTTGCGGGCGGCGGCCTTCGACAGCCTGTTGCGCACCTTCGCCGGGCATATCGAGCTGGCCAGAGTGGCGTACACCTCGCTCCAGTCCGAGCGCGAGTTGGAGCGGGTGCGCCTGCGCAGCCATCCGGCGGACGGACGGGCAAATTTCCCTTCGCGCTACATTGCCGCGCTGGATGAACGCTTGCGGCGACAGTTCGAGTCCTTGCAACCGGATGCCGTGGTCGCCGAACTGGCCGGGTTTCTCATGCAGCCGGAGGAGGCATTGAGCCTCAACCCGGTGCAGCTATGGGTGACGCGCGCCGGGGTCATCCAGAACGGCGATGTTCACGATGCCGACGCGGCGGAAATCCGTTTCATGGAACTCACCTCGCGCGACCGCCGTCGCCATGCCGTGCTGCCGGTGCGCATCCGTTGCGACGAAGCGCGCGAGGCGCTGGAACGGGCGCGGGAAGTGCGCGAAAGCATGTTGCTGATTTGAGCGCCCGAGCGCCGTCCGTATTCAATCTTGCCATCGTTCGGCTGCGCTGGCGATGAATCGGCGGCTCCCTAGCCGATGCGCGTTTGCCAGCCCATCAGCCCGGCCAGGAAGAACAAGATAAAACCGCTCCAGAACAGGGTGAGCGCGTGCCGCTTCCGGACGAGCAGTCCATATCCCATCAGGCAGGACGAGGCCACGACACAGAGCAGGATCCCCGGAACGGAAGCGCCCATGGCGATGCCGATCGTTACAGGAATGAGAATCCATGCGACCGTTCCCGTCAGGGAAGACGAATGCGCAAGGAAGCCCAGGAAGATTACACCCATGATGAGTAGCGAGCCGCTGGCCAGGGTGCGGTAATACTTGCCGTTTGTCATTCTCATGATTGCAGATTCTCCTTTGGATTACATTGATGGTGTTGTCGATACTTCTCTCTGTTCCAAGTGAGATGCGGCTATTTCTGTTTTTCGCCGCCTGATTTATCGCCCCACGACCTTGGCCTTGGCCCCCTGGCTTGTTTCATTGCCCGCCGAATGAAAAACGGGCGGTCTCCCGGAGGGGCCGCGCCGGATTTCCAGCGGAATGGGTTTTTCTTGCGCGGCGTTCAGTCCGCCGCGATACCGCAGTTTCGGTTCCCTGTCATTGCCGAAGAAACCCGGCGTGCAAACGGCACCATAGGCGCGGGCGATTGCCCGCGTTTCGTCGCACGCATCGAAAAACGGAAAATCCGAATGTTCGGCAAGTGTCAGCATGAAGAAAAAGCGGCTTTCCGAAAAGATGAATAGGGGTTGATGGCAAGTTGACGATGCAGGCAGGATTCGTCACGAATTCTGCGAGTGTTGCCATTTCCTGAGCTTCTGGCGAACGCTCCTGATTTCTTCCCGGTGGGCGCGTCCGGCGTGGCAGGCGTGCGCCATGTCGAGGATCGGCTCGCTTCCCTCGATGGCCTTGTCGCACGCTGCGATGAAGTGCGCCGCTACGCCGGGTTGCCGCACCCAGTCTGCAAGCATCGCGCAGAGCGGCTGGTCGTCCGCCGCAAAGGAGTTTTCCAGCGCGCTCATATCCTTGTTGAAGCCCCAGAGCAGCAAATCCTTGAAATGCAGCAGGGCGGGAAGGCGCGTGTCCCTGCTCCAGTCGTCGAGCAGCGGGCCAAGGTCGAAATTGCCATGCGCGAGCATGATGATGAGGTCGACGATGTTTTCGATATACGGCGCATCGGGGGCGAAATCCCGGTCGTAATACTGCGACAGGCAATGCGCGAAAAACGCCTGTGCCCAGGTCTTGAGCAGGGCGTGTTCTTCGAGCGTCCATTCGTCCTTGGCGAGCGAGAGGCGATTCAGGGCGATTTCCGCCCAGAAGTGATCGAACTGGAAATGGCTGACGATTTCGAGGTAGCGGGGCAGGAAGTGCTTGATCTCCCTTACCGAAGTTTTCTCGCCATGCGCGGCGAAATGGTAGCGCCATAAAAGCTCGTCGGGAATCTCCCGCACGGCCATCGCCCGAAGGCGCTTGTGGCTTTCGCCGAGCCTGCACAGGGGACACTGGCACCCGGAATCTTCCGGGGCGGTATAAGCGGCGAATGTCCGGTACGCGGTTTCAACAATATCTTCAAGCATGGCGCGCCTCGCTGCGAACCGTGAAATACGCCCCGAAGTGTACTCCAACCGCAAACGTCAACAAATAGCGGCACGTAATATTTTTTCCTGGCCGGAGGAACCCTCGGCTTCACTTTGTCGAGGCCGCGCCGGGCAAGCACCCAGGCCCGGCGATGGCCCGGGCCTACTGCACGGCGCGGCGTCGGAAATCGCGTGGACGCAAGCCGCAGGCGAACAGTACGACGAAATAGCTCAGCGCCCCGGCCACGACGATTGCCGTCAGCCATTGCACGCGCGCCAGGCCGCCGCGCGCCAGCCAGGTTTCGTGCTCACCCGCGCCGAACCACAGCACCGCCCCCATCACCGACAGGGCCGCCAGCATCTGGAGCGCGAAACGTCCCCATCCCGGCTGTGGTACATAAACCCCGCGCCGACGCAGACCCACATAAAGCAGCCCCGAATTGAGGCAGGCGGCCAGCCCGATCGACAAGGCCAGCCCGGCATGCGCGAGCGAGCCGAGATAAACAAAGAAGAAGTTCATCAACTGCGTGGCGGCAAGGGAAACAATGGCGATCTTCACCGGCGTGCGGATGTCCTGCCGGGCATAAAAGCTCGGTGCCAGCACCTTGACCAGAATCATCCCGGTCAGGCCCACGCTGTAAGCGAGCAGCGCATCGCGGGTATGAAACACATCGTCGGCCTTGAATGCCCCGTACTGGAACAGGGTCGAAATCAGCGGCACGGCAAGAATCGCCAGCGCCAGCGTCGCGGGCACGGCCAGCAGCAGGGTCAGGCGCAGCCCCCAGTCGAGCAGCGTGGAAAACTCCTCCCGGCGTTCCTCGGCGTGGAGTTTGGAAAGACTCGGCAAAAGAATCGTCCCCAGGGCCGCGCCGAGCATTCCGGCGGGGAACTCCATGAAACGGTCGGCGTAAAAGAGCCACGACACACTGCCCGTCTGGAGAAACGACGCAATGACGTTGTTGATGAGCAGCGACAACTGGCTCACCGACACCCCCAGTACCGCAGGACCCATCAAGACAAGAATGCGGCGCACGCCGGGAAAGGTCGGGTCGAACTTCGGGCGCGGCAGCATTTTGATGCGCGCGAGCGGAAACACCTGCAACAACAATTGCATCGCGCCGCCAAGGAATACCCCCCAGGCCATTGCCATGATCGGCGGATCGAAATACGGCGCGGCGAGCAGGGCCATGCCGATGAGCGCCACATTGAGCAGCGCCGGGGTAAAGGCCGGAATGGTAAAGCGGTTCCAGGTATTGAGGATGCCCGCCGCGAACGACACCAGCGCGATGAACAGGATGTAGGGGAAAGTAATGCGGGTCAGCTCGACGGTCAGCGCGAACTTCTCCATATCGCTGTGGAAGCCCGGTGCCACCACGCGAATGAGCCAGGGTGCGCCGACCACGCCAAGCAAGGTCACTACCGCCACCGCCAGTGTCAGCAAGGTCGCCACCCGGTCGACCAGCGCGCGGGTCGCGTCGATGCCCTGTTTGTTCTTGTACTCGGCGAGAATCGGGACGTAGGCTTGCGAAAACGCCCCCTCCGCGAACAGCCGCCGCAACAGATTGGGCAATTTGAAAGCGACGAAAAACGCATCCGTCACCATTCCCGCGCCGAAAATGCGGGCCATGACGAAATCCCGGACAAAGCCCAGAATGCGCGACAGGAAAGTCATGCCGCTGACGGTGACGAGAACGCGAAGGAGATTCATGCGGGGGAAACGAGACGCGGCGGGGAAAGCGGCATGATAGCGCAAGCGACCGGCACGCCCATCTGTCCGGGATGGAACGATAGGAAAACTTTCGTGCGATTGTCCTGATGCGTGAGCGGGGAATGCATGTATCCGTGCCCCCGGCACGCGACGATGTCCGGTTCATCCCCGCTCACGCGGGGGAATGCGTACCATCTGACAAGCCTGTTGATCCGGCCCTCAAATAGTCTCGAGCCGCATACCTGGCATGCGGGTCACGAAAATAAGCCCGCACACGTCGCGTGCTACGGAACCGGACAAAATCAAAAGCTCGCGACAAATCTCTCGGCAGACACTTGACATTGGCCGGGACTGCACTAGAATGCCGCTCTTTCGTGGAACTTGGCGCCCGTAGCTCATCTGGATAGAGTACTTGGCTACGAACCAAGGGGTAGGAGGTTCGAATCCTTCCGGGCGCGCCAGAAAATCAAGGGGTTGGACGTTTCGTCGTCTAACCCCTTTCCTATTCGTGCGCCCTTCCCGGCACATCCGGCGTCAAGACAGGATTTTCAGTTCTCGCCGGAACGCCGCCTTCAGCTTTTGTCCGGCTTTGGCTCCGAAGCTGCCGCTTCTTGCGCAGGTTCCGCTGCCACGGGTTCTTGCGGGGGGGCCGCTGTCGCAGATTCTGCCGCTGCGGGTTCTGCTGTTGCAGGTTCCTGTGCGGGTTCCGCTGCCGCAGGTTCTTGCGCGGGTTCCGGTTCCTTCAGGAGTTTTTGTCGAAGCACGCTGCCCGCGCCGCCAACGATGATCAATGCAATGGAAATCAGCCAGAATACCGGGCCGCTGAAAGTGCTGGCCGTATTCCTGGCTTTGGCAATCAGGTTATCGCGGGTTTGCTCGTATGTGATTTCCGGCGGCTGACCATCAATAACGGCTTCATAGACGAAATGATGGTCGTCGGGATCGACCAGGGCGGTTATGTTCTCCTCGATCAGATTTGAAACCTGATCCTTGGACACCTTGAAATCAATCCGCAACGTCATTGCTTCGCCATCGTCCCTGGGCACGACCTCGATCTGGTAATACCTGTCGCGCGTGCGTCCCCGTTACGGTAATTTCACTGGCCTCTTTCACAAAACCGGAAACGGTCTGCAATTTGTCGCGCTGGACGTAGGCATTATCGTCCGAGGCTTTCCATTGGCTCCATATGGAAAATACGGTTAGTCCAATGCCGATCAGGATTACTATTCGGGCATATCCCGTGAGGTAGAGCAGCGCGGTTCTGACAAAATTGGGCATGAAATTTCTCCTTTCGATGATTGCGCATATACGCGACGCCAAGCCAATATATCACCTGCGACCGCCAAATGGCTGTTTTAGCGGGCGGAATGATGTTGAAACACGCGCGCGCCACCATTTCGGGCCACCAGCAAAACATCGTAATCCTGCGGGGTGCCGAATTCCATGCCGGGCGAACCCGAAGGCATGCCCGGTGCGGCCAGTCCGATGGCGTCGGGCTGCTCATCCAGCAAACGCCGCACATCGCTGGCGGGAACGTGTCCTTCGACCAGATATTTGCCGATCCGGGCCGTGTGGCAGGAGGCGTAATTCCGTGGCATCCCGAGTTTTTCGCGCATTGCGGACACATCATCCACGGTATGGCTTCGCACGGTAAAGCCCGCGGCGCGCAAATGTTTTTCCCATCCGCCGCAGCAAGCGCAGGTTGCGCTTTTATAGACGTCGACAACGGGCGGGTCGTCCGCCCACAGCGACAGGGGCAGGATAAGCGCGGCAGCCAGTAGAAATACGGAAACAACAAAGGCACGGTGTTTCATGGGGACATTCCGGGAAAGAATCGGCACGATGATACCGCTATGGCAGCATGGCGCAATCGCATGATGGTTCGCATCCGAACCAGGCGGGCGGGTTCGGGGTACAGTTGCCCGTTCCGCGTTTTCCCGGTGCCCTTCCGATGTTGACCGTCTCCGACCATGACCGCGATCTCGCCGGTCTCGTCTATGTGTATCCCGTGCTCTCCCGGCGGGCGGGCGGGGTGTCGGTGGGGATCAATCTCAATCCGAACAACGCCTGTAACTGGCACTGTGCTTACTGCCAGGTGCCCGGCCTGGTTCGGGGCAAGGCTCCGAAGATCGACCTCGGCAGGCTCGAGGCCGAGTTGCGGGGTTTTCTCGCCGCCCTATGTCGGGGCGAATGGCTTGCCCGCAACGCGCCCGAGGGGGCGCGAGTGTTGAAAGACCTGGCATTTTCGGGCAACGGCGAGCCGACGAGCGCGGCGGAATTCGCCGATGCCGTGGCGCTGGCGGCGAGCGTGCGCGCCGAATTCGGGCTGGATCGGACAGTTGCCTTGCGCCTCATCAGCAACGGCAGCCTGCTCGCACAGGCGCGCGTGCGGGAAGGCATTCGCCGTCTGGCACAGGCGGGCGGCGAAGTGTGGTTCAAGCTCGATGCCGGCAAGGCCGATACCATGGCGAAAATCAACGGTGTCAGGCTGGCTCCGCGTATCGTCATCCGCAATCTGGTGGCGTGCAAAGCCTTGTGTCCGACCTGGGTGCAGACTTGCGTTTTCCGTTGGGACGGCCAGCCGCCGGACGCTGGCGAAATCGACGCCTGGCTCGATGTGCTGGCGCGTGCAAATGCCGAGGGCGGCATGATCGAGGGGGTATTGCTTTACGGCGTCGCACGCCCGTCGCTGCAAGCCGAGGGCGCGCACGTCAGCCCCCTGTCGGCGGCGGAACTCGAAACAATCGTGGGACGCATCAAAGAAAAAGGGCTGACGGTTCGCGTCAGCCCATGATGGAAACCTGTACGGCAGACCGGGGAGGCGTCTCTTGCCCGCCGCCCCGGCCAGCGCATTCAGACTTTTTTCTTCTTCAAAGTCCGCGCTTCTTTCTTCAGATCCTTGTACAGCTCGGGCTTGCTGGTCTTGAGGTATTCGGCAACATCGAAGTCTTCTTTCTTGACCTTGGTGATGTCGATTTGCTCGATATGCACCAGGCGCAGAAGCGCCTGGACAGGGCGGGGAATGTTGCGCCCGCTTTCATAGCGCGAGCCGCCGCTTTGGGTGACACCGATCTTCGACCAGAACTGTGATTGGTTCAGGCCGAGCTTGCGGCGGATTTCTTTTACATCTGGAATGGGTTGTTGGTCAGTGGTTTTCATGACTGGTTCCTTTGATAAAGGGTTGCGAGGAAATACGCTCCTGGTTGAGGTGGTTTGCCTACCGGCTTCCTGGAAAGGCTTCCGGCTGATGCAAATTATAGTATAGCGACCTTCTTCTATACAATGGGAATAATTAACGCCATGCGGTTAACCGCAATAACGCCGGACTATGATGGTCAGTTCGTGGCATTAAATCATCCCACCCCGATCGCATTCTGGGGGACTTCTTGACTGGTTAAAGAGGCGATTCCGGCGCGTTTCGTCACGCGGCGAATCGTAAAATGTTATCAATATATACCATTGCGAGGGAAATGTGTAAAAATACCATAACCTTGTGGCTAATTGCGACATCCACCTGTGTCTCGCCCCCGTGAAACGCCGCAAACACGCCGGATTGTACCAATCCGTCTCTGTCGGAATATCGGCATTCCATACCCAAACTTTAGGCCGGAATGACGTTCGGTCGGCAATATGTCCGGAAACGGCCCGCCACGACGCGCGTTCGCCGGAGTGCTTGGGCGTGTCGCATGCGCGGTTCGCATCGGGATATGGTGTGTGTCTGTTTCCCGGATCCGGCACTTGCCCGCACAGTGGCATTTATGCAACATTCTTCGTCATGGATGCCGAAATGCGTGGATAGGGCATAAAGAAAACTATGCTTATAACTTTTCCATACTTGGAAGGCTTGGGGCGATGTCCGTACAGTGGCGGGCACTGTTTTCTTACCTCGGAGAATCGCCATGACCCAGTTTTCAGACAATGCCCAGACCATCGGGCGCACGCCGCTCGTCCGTCTCACCCGCGTCGCCGATGGCGCGGGCGCGACCATCCTGGCCAA
>JAISNX010000036.1 GCA_031276015.1 Azoarcus sp. | reverse complement strand
GTGTGACTCATGGCTTGGACTCCTTATCCTCATGTGATTCGATCATCGACCCTAGAATACGCTCCGCCTGAAACAAAGGCCAGCTGCGAATCGGGATAGAATCGGACGGAATGGAACATACGCATCGTACCAGCCCATCGTCAACGCATCGACATCCCCAGCCACAATGCCATACAGTGCCGCGCATTCGTCCGCGGCGATGTGCTTTTCATGGTGGCGGTTTTCAACGATTACAAAGGAGCGGGCAGCATGTCGGAGATATACGTCAAAATCGAGGGCATCGAAGGCGAATCCAAGGACGCCAAACACAAAGGCTGGATCGACGCGATCAACCTCAGCTACGGCGTTTCGCAATCCTCTTCGATGTTTACCGGCGGCGGGGTGGGGAAGGCCGATTTCAGCGGCCTGAGCTTTTCGCATTATTTCGACCAGGCGTCGCCGAATCTTTTCAACTATTGCGCCGCGGGCAAGCACATTCCGAAGGTGGAAATATCGGCCTGCAAATCGGGCGGCGGACAACAGGAATTCGCACATATCACGCTGACCGACGTGATCGTGAGCGGGGTAACGCCGAACGGCAATGCCGGTTCCATGTGGGTGGAGGCGGTGAGTCTGTCCTATTCGCGGATCGTGATCGAGGTCAAGGAGCAAAAGCAAGATGGCTCCACGGCAGCCGGGATTTCCGGCGGGTGGGATGTCAAGGAAAACAAGGCTGTCGGTTGATGATCCCGATTGCCGCCATTTAAAAGCGAAAGCAACGCCTCCGGGGAAACTAATACCGCGATGCGCTGTGTTCCCCCGGAAACGCCGCCGGTCTCCCGTACGGGCGCGGCGTCAATGAAGATGATATGCCATGGAAAAGCGGTCGAATTCCGCTTGTGCCCGTGCCGCCTTGTCGGGCATTCCGGCTGCGGAAGCGTATTCCACCAGTTCGCGCAGCCAGCGGGCCAGCAATTGCACACCTTCGTCGGTCTGCACCAAGCCACAGAGCACATGTGCCGCCGTGACATCCGGGATACCCTCGAACTCGGCAATCAGGGCGACCTCGTCATCGGTCAGGTCGCAGTAGTCGAGACAATCGCGCATGGACAACATGATAACCCCCCCTTCCTCCAAGGAAATCGACCCTTTTACGCGGGCTTACTCTTAAGGCTAAAACAACTTCGGACGAATGCAAGAAAATATTTTGGAAATATTTCCCGCAGATCATTGATCGGCTTAATCGGGACGACACCAGGGTTTCACGGACATACTGAAATGAAAGCACCGTCTAATCATATGCTTGCAATAAACGATGCTAGTATTGCCCCGGCGATTCATATAAAATAAACAGCCTCGGTGTTTCATAATTCTCCCCAGGGTAGATTTCCATGCTTGATATACAAATGCTTCGTGCTCAACGCGATACCGTCGCATCCCGCCTTGCCACGCGCGGCCTGCGGCTCGACACGGCGCTTTTCCTCGACCTCGAGGAAAAGCGCAAAACGCTCCAGACCCGCACCCAGGAACTCCAAGCCCGGCGCAACAGCCTGTCCAGACAAATCGGCATCCTGAAGCACAAGGGCGAGGACGCCTCGGCGGTGCTGGCCGAAGTCGGCGCGCTTGGCGACGAACTCGAACGTTGCGAACAGGCTTTGCCGCCACTGCTCGACCGGATGAATGCCTTCCTGGCCGGTCTGCCCAATCTGCCCCAGGAAAGCGTGCCGGTGGGGCCGGACGAGCGCGCCAACGTCGAAATCCGCCGTTGGGGAACGCCGCCGGTGTTCAGCTTCGAGGCGCGCGACCACGTCGACATCGGTGCCGCCCTGGGGCTGGATTTCGATACCGCCGCAAAACTCTCCGGCGCACGCTTCAGCTTCATGCGCGGACAGATCGCCCGGCTGCACCGGGCGCTTGCCCAATTCATGCTCGACACCCACACCCGCGAGCACGGCTACACCGAATGCCATACCCCCTACATCGTCAACCGCGAGGCGCTCGAAGGCACCGGGCAACTGCCCAAGTTCAGGGAAGACATGTTCTGGGTATCGCGCGGCGGCGATGAAGAAGCGCGCGAGCAATACCTGATCTCCACCGCCGAAATTTCGCTGACCAACAGCGTGCGCGAACAAATCCTCGCCGTCGATGCCCTGCCGCTCAAACTGGTCGCCCACAGTCCGTGCTTCCGCTCCGAAGCGGGCAGCGGCGGGCGCGACACGCGGGGCATGATCCGGCAACACCAGTTCGACAAAGTCGAAATGGTGCAGATCGTGCATCCGGAGCAAAGCGATGCCGCCCTCGAAGAAATGACCGGTCATGCCGAAGCCATCCTGCAAAAGCTCGGCCTGCCTTACCGCGTGATCGTGCTGTGCACGGGCGACATGGGATTTTCCGCCGCCAGAACCCACGATCTCGAAGTCTGGCTGCCCGCGCAGGACACCTACCGCGAAATTTCCAGTTGCTCCAACTGCGAAGCCTTCCAGGCACGGCGCATGCAAACGCGCTTTCGCAACGCCCAGGGCAAGAACGAATTCGTGCACACGCTCAACGGCTCGGGGCTGGCCGTGGGCCGCACGCTGGTTGCGGTGCTGGAAAACTTCCAGCGTGCCGACGGCTCGGTCACGGTGCCCGAAGTGCTGCGACCCTACATGGGCGGGCTGGAAACACTGACGCCCGGCGGCTGAACGGACAGGCGGCGACCCGCGCGCCTCAAGGCGTCGTGCGGGCGCTGAGATGCAGGCCGGAACGGGCCGGTTCGACAGGCGAGGCGGTCAACAAGGAACTCTCGACCGGATAAGTGCGGCGGAGGATGTCGTAGAAATTACGGATGTTCTCCGCCATTATCAGCGCCTCGCCGCCGCGCACCGGCCCCGTCTTGAACTGACTGGCATATCGCGGGTTCGACAGCAGCGGCAGCACGGATTTCAACTCCACCCACGAAGCATCGTCCTTGCCCAACTGCCGGGCGAGCGCGCGGGCATTGTTGATGCCGCCCAAACCGATGTTATAGGCGGCAGTGACCATCCACATACGGTCGGGGTAAGGCACATTGCCCGGCAGCCTTCTCTGGAGCATCGAGAGATAGCGCGCGCCGCCGAAAATGGCCTGCTTCGGATCGAGGCGATCATTGATGCCGAGCTGATTGGCCGTGTCGACAGTCAACATCATCAGCCCGCGCACGCCGGTATAAGAAGTCGCTTCCGGATCCCACTGCGATTCCTGATAGGAAAGCGCCGCCAGATAACGCCAGTCCAGCCCCATGCGCGCCGCCGCTTCGCGGAAATACGGCAGATAGCGCGGCAGGCGCTTCTGCGTGCGGGCGAGAAACGCCGCGATGTCATAGTGATCGAGGCGGCGGATATGGCCGAAATATTGATCCGCGATACGGGCGAGGAGGCCGTTGTCGCCCGCCTCGCTGAGAAAAGCATTGATTTCAGCCGCCAGGCCATCCTTGGCGTGGGGCGGCATCGCCCAGGAAACCGTGCTCTTGAACGGCAGATCATAGGCAATGGCGAGCTTGGGCGCATAGCGGGTAGCGAGCGTGTAATGAATGCGCTCGGTCGCCAGCAGGTCGATCTGGCCGCTTGCCGTCTGCATGAGCAGATCCTCATCGTCCAGATCGGCGGGCGGATGGACGATTTCCAGCGTCGGCACGCGCTGGCGGAGCAATTCGACCGTCTCGGCAAGTTTGGTGCCCCGCCGCACCGTGACGACCCGCCCGGCCAGGTCGCGCTCGCGCAAGGCACCACGCCGACCGGCACGCCCCACCAACACGAAGTCGATCTCGCGCAGACCCGCCGTCCACGCCAACGGCAACTGACTGTCGCGGGTCAGCCCCGCCGCGGCCAGATGGGCCTGGCCGTTGATGACCGCTTCGAGCGCATGCGCCGTATCCGGATACGAGACAAAGCGCACGGGCACCTCCAGCCGACGGCCAAGGGCGATCAGCAGATCGTGCTCGAAGCCCGCATAAGTGCCGCTCTCATCCGCACGGTAGGTGAGCGCATTGACGCGCGTGGCGACCCGCAGCTCGCCCAGTGTGCGGAAATCCGCGATCCGCTCATGACCGGGCGACGCGACGGAAAAGAAAACGATTGCGGCCAGGAAGGCGACGATGCCGATGGAAACGATAGAGACAGGGCGCAAGTGGGATACCTGTGCGAAAGCAGAATCAAACCATCTCGTCCGTCCCGCCACCGGGGCATGTACCGTACCGGAACGCCTTGCCGGGGGAACGAACCTGCCTTGCGATGTTCGTCCGATGCCTGGATCGTGGCTACCGAAAACCGCACATCGGCTGTCTTTTTCCATCGATTTCCCTATAATCCCGTCCTTCGAGCGGAGAGGTGGCAGAGTGGTCGATTGTACCTGACTCGAAATCAGGCGTAGGTGCAAGCCTACCGTGGGTTCGAATCCCACCCTCTCCGCCAACCAAAGTTCCAAGTCTTTGATTTTCATCGTACAAAAAGCCGCCTTTGGGCGGCTTTTTGTACGCCCCCCGTCCCGACTCCCGGCTCAAACATTGACGATAAGCTGCTTTTTCATATGATCGCCTCCGATGGTGGCGTTGCGGCTTCTTCATTGCGTAGCGCGGTGCCCCTGATCGAGCATCTTCCAAGATAAGCGTCCGTAATTTGCCCCCGTCCATGTCCAAGATGTCCAGACGGGGATCACTGACACTTTCCTGCATGCCCGCCATTACCCGGCGCGCGTAGTCGATAGCTTCCCGGCGAGCTTGCGCGTCAATGGGGATCAACCGATGCCGTCCTCCCCTTGGTACCTGTTCAGACCGGAGACATCGCAAACACATGTTCGGAGAGATCGCAGACACATTTTAGACGGACTTTCCAACGGAAACGGCATATTGCTTCAGGTTGATGTACCCGATTTGGGTGCTGTATTGCCACAGGGAATACAGGCTGTCATCGAGTTCCTCGCGGATTCCCAGGGTTTCCCTGATGAATGCCTTGCCGATCTCCAGTAGCCGGTTTCGGAAAGAAAGCCGCCCGTTGCAATCGACCTTGCGGACTTCGCAGGCTGCGCCGTATTGCGGCGGTGCAGGCGTTGGGGTATAGCTTCTGGGGCCGAAGGCCGGTAACGCCCGGCGGGCTGTTGTTGTCCCAAGGCTTCATGCGGGCGTTCCAGGTTGTCGTCGTTGCGCCATGCCTCAAAGGCCCGTTGAGCTTGTTCATTCGTCTTGAAGTAGCGTCCTTGCAGCAATTCCGCCTTGAGCGTCTCGTGCAGGCGTTCGAGCTTGCCCTGTGTCTGCGGATGATAGGGCCGGGAATGGCTTACCTTGATGTTCTGGCGCATCAGCCATAGCTCCAGGGCCATGAAACGCTCACTCAAAGCTCATTGGGCGCTTCATGCTCGAAGCGTTTCACGGCGCGCCCCGTTTGCGGACTCGCCTTGTGCAGTCCATGGCGCTGCAAGACGGCATGCACCGTGCTTGCCGCAGGCAGCGCATGTCCTTGCTTCGCCACGCCGCTACGCGCCTCGCAATGACGCTTGTTTCTATCCCCGCGCGTCCGGTTCCTGGTTCCCGATCCCCGATCCTCGATTCAGCCCGGCGAGCTTCTTGGCGAAATCGGCGGCGGGAATCGGGCGGCTGAACAGGTAGCCCTGAAAGATGTCGCAGCCATGCTTGAGCAGGAACAAACGCTGTTCGTCGGTTTCCACCCCTTCGGCAACGACCTTGAGACCCAGGGCATGGGCCATGCTGATGATGGCGATGGCGATCTTGCCGTCGGCATCGGCGTTGTGGATGTCCGAGACGAAACTCTTGTCGATCTTCAGCACGTTGACGTCGAACTGCTTGAGGTAGGAGAGCGACGAGTAGCCCGTGCCGAAATCGTCGATGGACAACCCCAGCCCCATTTCGCGCAGGCGGGCGAGCATGTCGACGGTGCGGTCGACGTTGCGGATCAACATGGATTCGGTGAGTTCGAGTTCGATCAGTTCGGGGTCGAGCCGGGCTGCGGCCAGGCTGTTCGAGATCAGCACGGGCAGGTCGTTTTGCAGGAATTGCTGCGCAGACAGGTTGATCGCCACCGGCACGATGGGCAAGCCCGCTTCGCGCCAGTCGTGGAGTTGCTGGCAGGCGGTGTTCAGCACCCATTCGCCGATCGGGACGATGAGGCCGGATTCTTCGGCCAGGCGGATGAAGCGGGCGGGCGGGATCATGCCCTCCTTGGGGTGCCGCCAGCGCAAAAGCGCCTCGGCACTTTGCAGGCTGTTGGTCCTGGCGTCGATCTTGGGCTGGTAGAAAAGTTCGAGTTCCTTGTTCTCGACCGCGACGCGAAGCTGGTTTTCGAGCAGCAGGTCGCCGAGCGTGGAGGTGTTCATGTCGGCGGAGTAGAAACGGAAGTTGTTGCGTCCGTCTTCCTTGGCACGGCTCATGGCCGCGTCCGCGTTGCGCAGCAGTTCCGCCGCCGTGCTGCCGTCCGTGTCGAAGACGGCTATGCCAATGCTGGCCGTGATGCTGATGCTGTGCTCGCCCAAGAGGTAGGGGCGACTGATGCTGTTGAGCAGTTTCCGCGCAATGGCAGCGGCATCCTGCGGCTGGTTGATGTCGGGCAGGATGAAGACGAATTCGTCGCCGCCCAGCCGGGAGACGGTGTCGGTGTCGCGCAGCAGGCTCTGGCTGCGATGCGCAACTTGCTGGAGCATCGCATCGCCCAGTTCGCTGCCCAAGGTGTCGTTGATGTTCCGGAAGCGGTCGAGGTTGAGGAAAAGCACCGCGGCATGGTTGTTGATGCGCCGCGCCTGGGCGATGGCTTCGTTCAGGCGCTCTTGCATCATCAGGCGGTTGGGCAGGTTGGTGAGCGAGTCGTGTTGCGAGAGGTGCTGGATGTGCGCTTCGTTGCGCTTGCGCTCGGAGGTGTCGGAGAAGATGCCGATGTAGTTCGTCACCCGGTTTTCGCTGTCGCGCAGGGCGGTGATCGAGAGCCATTCGGGAAAGACTTCGCCGTTGCGGCGGCGGTTCCAGATTTCGCCCTGCCATTTGCCGCGCCGCTCCAGCGATTTCCACATGTCCTGGTAGAAGGCCGTGGCGTGTTGCCCGGAGCTGAGCAGCGAGGTCGGCTGTGTGCGGATTTCTTCGAGGGTGTAGCCGGTGATGGTGGTGAAGGCCGGATTGGCGATAAGGATGCGGGCGTGGGCGTCGGTGATGACCATGCCCTCGGTGGCGGAGGTAAAGACGGCGGCGTAAAGCTTGAGGCGGGCCTGGGCACGGTGCAGTTCGTCGATGCGTTGTTCGAGATTGCGGTTGGCGTTGCGCAGGGCTTGTGTGGCACGGCCAAGGCGGACGAAGATCAACACCAGATAGAAGGCGAGTACGAGCGCGACGACGAAAAGCAGTACCCGGTAGATTTGCGCCCGCTCCGCCGAATGCGCGTAGCCGCTGTCGTAGGTCTGGACGATTTGCATGCCCGCCTGCTCGGTGGGGATCGCGGTGAGTTCGCGCAGCCTGCTGTTGATGGCCTGGTTGTAGTCGATCATGATCCGCGCATGGTCGATGGTGTTTTTCACCGCCATGGCCGCCTGGCGGGGCTGTTTGTCGCTTTCGCGCGCGAGGGTTTCCAGGCGTTTGTAAATCGCGGCGGCAAGCTCTTTGTCGTCCGAGACCATGTAGGTCATGACGTCGTTGCTCAGGGCGGCAATTTCGGTGCGCAGGGAGGGGCTGGAAAGCGTCTGGATGGTTTTTTTGATCGACGTGGGAAAGTAGCGGGTCGAGTTGCGCAATACCGCGCTTTCGCGCACGAAGCTTTCGATGAGCTGGTTCTTGCGCTGGGTCAGTTTGTCGAATTCGTCTATCCGGCGCGCCACCTGGCCGGCGTCGGCGCTAGAGAGGAAGCCCGGTATATGGCGCAGTTTTTCTATCAGGAGGTCGATATTCCTGGTGCTCCGGGAGATGCCGTCGTAGTTTTTGGTCAGTTCGAAGCGGATGGACAGTACGTCGCTGTATATCTGGGCATTGGTCTGGCGAAGGCTGCTCAGTTCGCGCGTGTAGGCCAGGTGCGCGGAGGCGGATACCGAATCGGCGTTCTGGAAGAGCCAGATCAGCGCGACCGCAGCCATTGCCACCATGAGCAGGGCTTGCCCGAGTCCGGCGCGAGGCGTGGCCGGTAAGGCATCGGCATCGGGGGGCGGCGAAGGCTGGCCGCTGTCGGCCCTGGCCCGGCTGGCGTCGAGGCTCATGGCTGTAGGGCTTCTCCGCGATATTCTCCGGTCAGGCTTTTGAGAAAGGCGGAGATGTAGCGGCGATCTTCTTCGGACAGGGTGCGGCCAAGTTGGTAGCGGCCCATGATGTCGATGGCTTCGTCGAGCGTGGCGGCGCTGCCGTCGTGGAAATAGGGCGCGGTGACGGCGACGTTGCGCAGGCTCGGCACCTTGAAAACGTGTCGGTCTTCTTCCCGTTTGGTGATGTTGTAGCGGCCCAGGTCGGCCTTGGTGGTGGTGCCGCGATCGGCGAAGTAGTCGCCCATGATGCCGAAACGCTGGAAGAAGTTGCCGCCGACGCCGATGCCCTGGTGGCAACTGATGCATCCGTAATCGGTGAAGCGCCGGAAGCCTTCTTGTGTTTCGCTGTCGATGGCCGTCGTGTCGCCGTTGAGGAAGCGGTCGAAAGGCGCGTTGGGCGTGAGCAGGGAGACTTCGAAATTCACCAGGGCGTCCGTGATGGTCCGCTCGCTGATTTCGCCGCCGTACTCGCGCCGGAAGTCGTCGCGGTAGGCCGGGTTTTCTTTGACGCGGCGGATGGCGATGCCCCAGTTGCTCGCCATTTCGGAGGGGTCGAGCAGCGGCCCGGCGACCTGTTCGGCGAGGTTGCCCGCGCGCCCGTCCCAGAACTGGCGGAAACTGAATACCGAGTTGAATACCGTCGGCGCATTGACGACCCCCACGGCGTTGCCCACGCCGCGCGAGAGCCGGAGTCCGTCGTCGCCGCCCTGGGCGAGGATATGACAGCTTGCGCAGGAAATCGTGCCGTCGGCCGAGAGTTGGGGGTCGTTGAACAGCTTTTCGCCGAGTTGCGCTTTGCCGGAGAGGGTATTTTCCGCAGGGCGGGGAATGGGCAGGATGGCGTCCTGGAGCCATTGTCGTGTGTCGGCGAGCGCGCTCGAGGCCGCGCCAGCGCCATTGCCGGAGGGCAGGTTTTCGTCTTTCGGGATGATGAGCGTTACAACGAGGGCCGCCGCCAGCAAGGTGAGGGAACCATAAAGCAGGAAGTGCAATCGTCCTCTGTTCATGGCGCGCTTCGTAAAGGTTCGTCCTCGAAATGGTTCAAGGCGCTGGCGACAGCTCCGGCCCCGGCGGGGAAAGTGAGGGCGTGCGCCGTTCCGGCAGATAGGACGCAATCTGGCAGGCGAGGGAGGCCATGTAGGGGATGCATTGCAGGGCGAGAATCCCGATCCATAATTGCGTTTCGGCGTCACCGGCACCACGGTTCCACACAACCGCCATGATTGCCAGAACGAGGGCGACAAGCATGCCCAGTTCTTCACGAATCGGGCTGAAAAACGCAAATGCTCCCCGGGCTTTCCATCCCTTCGGGGTAACGACGAATACGCCTTTTTTCTTGACGAGGCCCGTGAATACGCCGCGTGCAATGGCATGCGACAGCCCGACCGAGAGGATGGAGGCACCGAGGATGTCGCGCCACGGGCAGGCCATGATGCGGCGGTAAAGGATGGGGCCGAGCGCGGCCTTGAAGGCCATGAAGCCGAGGACGGGCAAGGCCAACGCCACTACGGGCAGGCTGAACGCCTTGGGCCAGGCGAGGATGCCCACCGTCCAGAGCAGGCTGCCGTATGCGAACACCAGTTGCAGGGCGTCGCCGAACCAGGCGAACCAGCCGGTGAGGAAGTGATAGCGTTGCGCGAAATCCAGCATGCCGCGTCCGAGCATTTTCGGCAGGTGGGCCTTGAGGATTTGCATGGCACCGAAGGCCCAGCGGAAACGCTGGCTTTTGATCGCGGCGAAATCCGACGGCGTGAGGCCGCGACCGAGGATGTGGTCGACATAGCGGGTGTCGTAGCCCTTCTCGATCAGGCGCAGGCCCAGTTCGGTATCTTCGCAGATGCACCATTCCGACCAGCCGCCCACTTCTTCGAGTGCCCTGCGGCGCACCAGTGTCATGGTGCCGTGCTGGATGAGGGCGTTGCGCTCGTTCCGGTGGTGCATGCCGATGCGGAAGAATCCGTCGAATTCCCAGTTGCACATGCGGCGGAAAGCCTGGCTCTCCCAGTCGCGGTGCGCTTGCGGTGCCTGCACCACGGCAACGTCGCCCTTGTCGAAGTGCGGCACGAGGCTTGCCAGCCATTGCGGATCGACGACGTAATCGGCATCGACCACGCCGACGACCCCGGCGCGCGGGTCGGTGACTTTCAGCCCGTAATTGAGCGCGCCCGCCTTGAAGCCGGGCCAGTTCATCAGGTGGAAGAAGCGAAAGCGCCGCCCCAGTTCGGCGCAGCGTTTTTCCAGGGGCCGCCACAGGCTCTCGTCGCGGGTGTTGTTGTCGAGAACCAGCACCTCGAAATGGGCGTAGTCGAGCGCCGCGAGGCTGTCGAGGGTGGCGATCACCATTTCCGGCGGTTCGTTGTAGCAGGCGAGATGGATGGAGACGAAGGGCTGTTCGCCGACGGGATGCGGCGGCAAAGGCTCGAAACGGCGATGCCAGCGTCGCTTGAAGAGGATTTCGCCGAACTCGAAGCCGTGCGAGAGCAACACCGCGACGGTGAGGCAGGTCGCCCCGATAATCATTGCCAGCCCGATCAGTTCGCGCTGCTGGCGCTGCGGCACCAGGTAATACTCCACCGGCACGTTCAGGCCGATGATCAGGATCGATATGCATGCCTGGATCATCGTGGCCAGGAAAAGCCTGCCGCCGATGCTCCAGCCCGGAAGGAAGAAAGCCGCCAGCATCATGGGCAGGAAGGCGAAAAGCGCGGCGTGGCCCGCCTTGGCCGACCAGTATCGGTCGCGCACGATGCGGCCCGTGAGCGGGTATTTGAGCTTGCGGTCGACGTCGTACATGCCCCAGTAGGCACCGGCCCAACCCTCGCCCCGGTCGGCGTCGATCTTCCAGGGCTGGTCGATGGCTTCCAGCAGGAAGTAATCGAGCATCGGCGTGCGCGGATCGGAGAGGAATTCGCGCACGAAACGGGCCTGGTTGTTGTCCGAAGGCACCGCCGCGCCCCGCACCGGCCCCTTGCTCGGCCAGCCGATTTCGCCGATGACGATCTTCTTGTCCGGGAAAAGGCGAACCATTTCGTCATAACGCTCGAACACCCGCCTGATCGCCTCGTCGATGCCTATTCCCTCATGATAGGGGAAGATGTGGACGGTGATGAAATCGACATGCTCGGCAAGTTCCGGGTACGTTTGCCACACATGCCACTGTTCCGCCGTCGAGACGGGTTTGCGCACTCTGGCGCGCACCTCGTCGAGATAGCCCGTGAGCTGCTTCAGTGCCCGTTCGGTGTTTCTTTCGTTCTGGGCGCGCCACAGGACTTCGTTGCCGACGATGACCCGCTCGATGTGGCGCATTTCATTGGCCGCGCCGATCAGTGCGTTGATTTCCTGGCGGTTCCGGGTTTCGTCGTTGTCGATCCAGATGCCCGCCGTCATCTGGAAATCGCGCTCGCCCGCCAGGCGCAACAGCATGGGCAGATCGGAGATACCATAGGTGCGCAGGCTGTCGGTTTTTCCCCTGAGCATGTCGAGATCGTCCGACAACTCGGCGGCGCTCGGGTGCGGCCCTGTAAACGGGCTTTGGCCGCGCCGGTAGCCGCTGTAGCTGAAGCCCCTGATGCTGAAGGATGTGGTGTGCGGGGAATCGTTGCTGTATCCATATGCCTGCCACAAGGAATACTGCGCGCTGGCAACGGCGGCGGCGATGGCGATGGCGATAATCAGGCGGAAAACGAACGTGACGGCTTTCGACGAAGGTTCTTTCATGGTTGCTGACAGCCGGGCAAGCAATACCGCGACAAGGGAAACGTGGAATATTTCACATTCTATGCCGTGCGTCGGAGAATGACACGAAGCTTGTCACGAACGGCATCGACAATTGAAACTGATATTGACAGGGAAGCCGTGACTTTGTACCGTAATGCGCGCTCATTTGACGCGTGCATTGCTCGCCATGAATACCGACGGGCAAGGCCATGCTTGCGTGTCCGGATTCAAACCGCGCTCGTCCGGCGGACGTTTCGTCCTGGCGAGGGCACTTCTCCCACGTTGTTCAATCACTCAAAGGTAAGAACCACCATGGCTTCATTGCAGGATTTCTACATCAAGATCGAGGGCATCACCGGCGAATCCAAGGATTCCAAACACAAGGGCTGGATCGATGCGCTCAGTTTCAGCTACGGCGTTTCCCAGTCCTCTTCAATGTTTACCGGCGGCGGCGGCGGCGTGGGCAAGGCCAGTTTCGATGCGTTTTCTTTCACGCACTACGTCGACAGGGCCACGCCGAACCTTCTCCAGTATTGCGCGGCGGGCAAGCACGTCCCGACCGTGGAAGTGTCGGCGTGCAAGGCCGGGGACGGCTCGCAGGAATACATGCACATCACGTTCACGGATTGCCTCATCACCTCGGCTGGCCCGAAAGGCTCGACCGAGGATGCACGGGTACATGAGTCGGTGAGCATTTCCTATTCCAAGATCCGGGTCGAGGTCAAGGAGCAGACCGCCAGTGGTGCCATGGGCGCGGTCATCACAGGCACCTGGGACGTCAAGCAGAACGCGGCCTGAGTTTTTTATCGGGGCATCCCGCTTGTCACAGCCGAAACCCCGGCCTTCGGGTTGGGGTTTCGGGCGTTATGCCCTTCTTGCGAGGCACACCCGAAACCATCATTGCGGGGTGCGAAGGCTGTGGCAATTCAGAAAAACCATTGGAAATGTGACGATACCCGAGCACCCCAAGTCGGGCAGACAACCTGTCCGGACAAGCTCCGGGCCTGTTCGGGCAAGCTCGGAACATTGATGATGAAGCGCCGAGCCTCGCCGCGCGAGCAATAAACACCGCCGACCCTGCCCGAAACATCGAACATTGGATGCTTTTTGCCTGCCCGGACAAGCAAAAAGCGTCCTCGGTGGCGTTCGGTGCATCGTTGGGCAAGCTCCGAACATCGACTTGTCGATGTTCGGAGCGTATTCGGGGAGGCTCCGAGCCTGTCCGGACAAGCTCGCACGGCGGAGCGGGCAGAAAAAAGCCGCCCCGCCGATTGAATTCACGCCGCCGCCGCTGTCCGACGCGGCTGAGCGTTTTCGGTTCGGATGATGGCACTCGTCATTGCGAGGCGCGTAGCGCCGTGGCAATCCATGCGGCGGTTCAATTTCCTGGAGCGCCGATACAATCTGAACCGCCTTCTGGGCAGTCCGCGATACTTCGCTTGCGAGGAATGACAAAAAACATTCCGGCTTCGGATGGTGTCGGCATCTGAACCGAAAACGCTCTAATGGCCGGGCACCGCGAGGTGACGGAAAGTGCAACAGAAAACAAACCGCCGATGGCCCGCGCAATGCGGGATCAGGCAAGGGTGAAATGGCGGGGTAAAAGCCCACCGCGGGGCTGGTGACAGTCCCGGCACGGCAAACCCCATCTGGGGCAAGGCCAAATAGGGGGGCATGACGTGGCTCGCGCCGCCTCTGGGTAGGCCGCTGGAGCACCACGGCAACGTGGTGCCAAGATGAATGATTGCCCGGTGTCCTTCGGGACATTCGACAGAACCCGGCTTATCGGCGAACTTCCCGTCTCGCCAGGTCTTCTCCCCCGTTTTTCCCGGCGGCGCTCCCGCCTTCCCGGTTTTTGCCGGAGCCAGGGATTGGTGAAAGGCGAGAGCGCAGAGCACGGCGTTGGGGCAACAAAGGACAGGGATACTCACCCCCACCGCCAAAAAAGTCACACACCCCAAACATCCCGGCGTAAAATGCCAGACAGTTCCCCACACTCATCCGCTATCAGCGGAGGGTCATCATAAAATGGCGGGTGGATCATAAGGCAGACACATTTCTTGCTCAGTCCTTGCCTTGCTTCCCGCTTGACTGAAGCCTCGCCGCTCTTTTCCCCGGCCTCGCGCCAGCCTGCTCCC
>JAISNX010000033.1 GCA_031276015.1 Azoarcus sp. | reverse complement strand
CGACAAACGCTGTATACTCGCCAAGCCCCGCTGCAAGCATGGCGAGGCATTCGTCCAATTCATGCGCGCCTATGCCGGAGAACAGCAAACCCGAACCCTGTAGCGATGAACAATTGCTGTATCTTTTTCATCGCGCCGCCAAGTGGATGGTTCGCGGGCATCATTTTCATCGCGGTGGCGCGCGTCATGCGCAAGGGCATATCCTCTCCGTTCTCGGAGAAGCCGGAAGCATCAGCCAGCGCGAGCTGCTGGAGCGGCTCCATGTCCGCTCCGCTTCCCTGAGCGAACTCCTGATAAAACTGGAAAAAAGCGGTGCCATTACCCGAGAGCGCAGCGAAAAGGACAAGCGTAATTTTCTTCTGCAACTGACCGAGAAGGGGCGTCTTGAACTGGCCGAACAGCAACGGCATCGGCAGCAGGGCGCGGGGCATCTTTTTTCCGTGTTGAGCGATGCCGAACGCGAATCCCTGGCGACGCTTCTGACCCGCCTTCTCGATGCGTGGGAGGCGGAGGAAAGGCAGCGAGAATACAACGAGGACGGATGGGGGCAAATCAAGGGGCAGATCAAGCAGTGGCTCAAGCGCGAAATCCGCCAGAAAATAAAAGGCGGTTAGGGAAACACCAAACAAACGTCATTGCAAGGCGCGTAGCGACGTGGCAATCCATACGACCCATGGATTGCCGCACTTCGCTCGCAATGACGAAGGTTTTGGGCACTGCGGCAAAGACTTGGGGCATTGCAATGCCCTCCATACCCGTCATTGCGAGGCCCGAAGGGCCGTGGCAATCCATACGGCCTGTGGATTGCCGCGCTTCGCTCACAATGACGAAGGTTTTGGGCACTGCGGCAAAGACTTGGGGCATTGCAATGCCCCCCATACCCGTCATTGCGAGGCCCGAAGGGCCGTGGCAATCCATACGACCTGTGGATTGCCTCGCTTCGCTCGCAATGACGAAGGTTTTGGGCACTGCGGCAAAGACTTGGGGCATTGCAATGCCCCCATACCCGTCATTGCGAGGCGCGTAGCGACGTGGCAATCCATGTACAGCATTGGTAGTACCGCTTTACTTGCAATGATGTTGACATGATTGGCATTTCCTTGGCGGGCTTCAGGGAAACCTTGGACACGCTTCTTGCTTCTTGCTGGGCTAGTCGTCGTTGAGCGCGATTTCCCAGTGCTCCAGGGTGGTGCCTCGCGCACGATCCAGCGCTGCCTGCGCGTTGCGGTAGGCAAACAAGGCGTCCAGGCGGGCGATTTCGGCATCGCGCAGGTCGGATTCGCAGGCCAGTATCCGGGTGCTGCCGGATAGGCCGCTTTGCAGTTTTTCGCGCTCGATCTCCAGCTTGCGGCGCGAAAGGTCGAAAGCGCGCCGGGCGGCTTCATACTTGCGCCAGTGCGTGTCGAGGTCGCGCAAGGCGTCGCCGATGTCGCGTTCCAGCGCCCGCTGCGCTTCGATCAGGCGGTCGTTCTGTGTTTTGGCTTCCACGCGGGCGCGGACTTCGGTTTGACGCCGGGAAACATCGCCAAAGGGAATGTCGATTTTGATGCCCGCGTGGTTTTCCCGGTTTTCGCTGGTCTGGCGGCCATTCGCGCCCGTGAAATACTCGCGCGCCTGGCTGCCGCCGCCGACCAGCGAAACGTCCCATTGTTGTTGGTCGCGCGCCACGGCAAGCCGGATGGCGGCTTGCTCGGAGGCAATGGTCTGGATCAGGTACGCAGGCTGGCGCGCGCGCGCGTCGGCAAGCGCCTGGGCGAGACGGGTTTTGACGGGGCTGGCTTCGAGCGGGTCGGTGGCGCGTATTTTCGTTTCCGGATTCAGCCCGAGCAGATGCGATAGCCTGCGGTGCCCGGCTTCGAGTTGGTTCGTGGCTTCTTCGAGCGAGAGTTCCTGATGGGCGGCTTCGGCCTCGATCTGCACGAAGTCGTAGTCGCGCCAGTAACCGGCGGCGATCAGGTGTGCAATATCGCGCAATTCCTGCCGCGAGCGCATCAGTGCCTGTCCGGCCAGCCGCAGGCGTTCCTGGAGACGCAGCAAGTCGTTGTAGGCAATGATGATTTGCGTGACGGTGTCCGAGACGGTGGCTTTCAGGTTCAGCCTGTTGATCTGGTCGCCCAGGCGGGCCAGGCGCACGGGCGCGGTCACGACTTCCCGCTTCGCGCCGCGCAACAAGGGCTGCGTGACGGTGAAACTGGTGCCGTCGTTGCGGCTGTAGCCCGTGTGCCCGCCCTGGGTGACTTTGTTGTTCCAGGACAGGCTGAGTTGGGTGCCGTATTCGCTTTGCAACGTGGCGGTGGGAGAAAACTCTGTCTGGCTGGTGCTGTCGTTCGGGTTCTGGCTGGTGACGTGGCGGCTGTTGATCGAGAATTTCGGGGAAAAACGGTTTTCCGCCGCTTTCAGTTCGGCTTTCTGCGCGAGGCGCTCGCGGTAGGCGTTGCGGATACTGCCGTTGCCGCCCAGTCCGATGAATATGGCATCTTTCAGGCTCAGGGCGACGATCTTGCCCGCGAGGGAAACCGGCTCGCCCGGCATGGTGGGCCGGGCGGGGTCGAAGCCGCTTGCGGCCAAGGTTGGCACGGCGGTCAACAAGAGTGCAAGGCAGCAGGCGGCGCGCGGAAGATAGCGTTCGATCATCGTGCGATATGGTTTGGATAGCGTGTGGCGACGGCAGGGCAGGGAAGTGAATGGGCGAGGCGCGGGGCGGGGATGTCATATCCGCTGCCCGCGCGGGAAGGCATTTATGTCACGCGGCGTTTTAATCAGGGACAGATGGTACGACGCCTTGGTTCCCCATACCGAACCGCGTGCCGTGAAAGCAAATATCCGCGCTTTCCTCTTGAAATCCGCCGTCCCGCCCCCAGTTGGGCGCTTCAGCATAATCGTGTCGAGGATTCTTTGCCCCATGCCATCCCATCCATCGAGGCCCGTTGATCCGGCGCAGCCTGGTCATGGGCAACCCCAGGGTCGATTCGTTTCTTCCGGATATGGTGCGCCCGCCGGTGCGCCGGTAATGCCAATGCCGACGGAGGCAACGGTGACGGCGGCGGATGCCGCGACTGCGGAGAAAATCGCCGAAGAAAAAACCGCCGAAGAAAAAACCGTCGCGCGGGAAACTGCCGCGCCCGCTCCGGCTTATACGTTCGCAGGCGGCCCTTCTCTCCCCGCGGAAGATGACACGCTCGATCTCGGAAACATCGTGCTGGATGCGCCCGCCGATCCGGCTGTTGCGCTCCGGGATGCCGAGGTGCGCGTCGTCGAGGCCGAAGTGCGCTCCGTCAAGGCCGAGGCGCGCGCCGTCGAAGCCGAGGCGCGGTTTGCCGAGGAGCACGAAGCCTTGCTGCGCTCAAGGGCCGAGACTGAGAACGTGCGCCGCCGCGCGCAGGAAGATGTCGCCAAGGCGTCGAAATTCGCCGCCGAGAAATTCGCCGGGGCGATGCTACCGGTCAAGGACAGCCTGGAAGCCGCGCTTGCCATCGAAAACCAGACGCTGGAGAAGCTCCGCGAAGGCGTCGAACTCACGCTCAAGCAGCTCGTCGCCGCCTTCGAGGGCACGAATCTCACCGAGGAAAACCCCCTCGGGCGGAAGTTCGATCCCAACTGGCACCAGGCCATCGGCACGGTCGAATCCGACGCCGAGCCGAACACCGTCGTCACCGTGCTGCAAAAGGGCTACCTGTTGCATGGGCGCGTCATTCGTCCGGCCATGGTGATGGTTGCCAGGGCCAAGTCTTGAAAGCGCGCCGCAACGCCCCATATTCGCAACGTTCCGGGCCGGAAGGCGGCCCACATGCAGAATCTCAATGAAAAAGGAATCCAATCCATGAGCAAAATCATCGGCATCGACCTGGGCACCACCAATAGCTGCGTTTCCGTCATGGAAAGCGGCAAACCCAAGGTCATCGAAAATTCCGAGGGCGCGCGCACCACGCCTTCGGTGGTCGCCTACGCCGACGACGGCGAAATCCTGGTCGGCGCGCCCGCCAAACGGCAAGCCGTCACCAATGCCAGGAACACCCTTTTCGCGGTCAAGCGGCTCATTGGCCGCCGTTTCGGCGAAAAGGAAGTGCAAAAAGACATCGACCTGATGCCCTTCAAGATCGTCAAGGCCGACAACGGCGACGCCTGGGTGGAAGTGCGCGACAAGAAAATCGCCCCGCCGCAGGTCTCCGCCGAAGTGCTGCGCAAGATGAAGAAAACCGCCGAAGACTATCTCGGCGAGGAAGTCACCGAGGCCGTCATCACCGTGCCCGCCTACTTCAACGACAGCCAGCGCCAGGCCACCAAGGACGCGGGCAAGATCGCCGGGCTGGAAGTGCGCCGCATCATCAACGAGCCGACCGCCGCCGCGCTCGCCTTCGGCATGGACAAGAAACCGGGCGACTCCAAGATCGCCGTCTATGACCTCGGCGGCGGCACCTTCGACATCTCCATCATCGAAATCGCCGACATCGACGGCGAGCACCAGTTCGAGGTGCTCTCCACCAACGGCGACACCTTCCTCGGCGGCGAAGACTTCGA
>JAISNX010000156.1 GCA_031276015.1 Azoarcus sp. | reverse complement strand
TGGGGGACTCCCTGCGGGTCGTGGGGGACTCCCTGCGTGTTGCGCGGAACTCCGCGCGAGTTGCGCGGAACTCCGCGCGGTTTGCGCGGAACTCCGCGAGAGTTGCGCGGAACTCCGCGAGGGTTGCGCGGAACTCCGCGCGAGTTGCGCGGAACTCCGCGCGGTTTGCGCGGAACTCCGCGAGGGTTGCGCGGAACTCCGCGCGAGTTGCGCGGAACTCCGCGCGGGTTGCGTGGAACTCCGCGCGGGTTGCGTGGAACTCCGCGCGGGTTGCGCGGAACTCCGCGAGGGTTGCGCGGAACTCCGCGCGGTTTGCGTGGAACTCCGCGCGGGTTGCGTGGAACTCCGCGCGGGTTGCGTGGAACATGCCTCGCCGCGTGGCGGGTCCGTGCCGGGAAGGCGGGAGCGGCGTGGTGTTGCCGGGGAGGGGGGGGTCGAAGCCGGTGTCGATGTAGGGGATTTCGCCGGTGATGCCGCTTGCCCGGTCGGAACAGGGGAAGGCGGCGGCGTCGCGCCGCAGGGGGGGCAGGGTGTTCGTTGACCGGTTGAACGGGGAGGTGCTGGAAGGATTGAAGGAGGGTGAGGCGCTGGTGACAGGCGTCCGGCGGGAGACGGCGGCGGGGAGGGTAAGGGGGTAGTCGGGAATCAGAGGCCGGGAATCAGGGATCGGAAATCAGGCCGTCGCCCAATTTTCCAGGGCAAGGCCGGGGATGCGCTCGAATTCCCGCAGATTGTCCGTGACCAGAATGCTGCCCAGCGCCATCGCGTGCGCGGCGATCAACATGTCCGGCGGTTCGATGGGCGTCCCCTGTTTTTCCGGTCGAGCGCGCAGTTGTCCGTATTGGCGCATGGCGTCACTGTCGAAAGCCATGATCTCCAGCGGCGCCAGAAACTTCTCCAGCGCCTGCCGGTTGCGCGCCGAACCGCTCTTTTCCACGCCATAGGCCAATTCCGCGCCGGTGATGCGGGAGATGCCGATGTCGCCCACCGGCAGATTCTCGAAATGCCGGAACACTTCCGCGGGTTTCCTGTTGATGATGTAGAGGCCGCTGTTCGTATCCAGCAGATCGCGCGGCCCCTTGTTCATCGCGGCCATTCCTCGCGGCTTTGCTGCCCGGCGGGTTGTTCGCGTTCCATGACGAAACCCGGCTCGAACTCATCCAGCGCCTGCAACAGGGTTTGCCAGGGCGCATCAACCGGCCGCAGCAGCACGCCATTGCCCAGACGCCGGGCGATCACGGCATCCCCGGTAAAGCGCAATTCCTTGGGCAAGCGCACGGCTTGGCTGCGGCCCGACATGAAGATTTTGGCAAGACTGCTCATGGGGCATCCTCGGGCTCGTCTGATGGATGACGACCCATGCTGTCTATCACGCCTTGCCGTATCAAGCCATCGAACCCGGACACTGAATACCCACGACCCGAAAGTGGCCGCGCAGGCCCAGCGCGTCATCCGGATCAGCGACGGGCGGATTCAGCCCTCGGAAGCCGGGGATCAGGGACCGGAAAGCGTTTCGCCGTCCGCGAGGCCGCGAGACTCCGGTCACTTCATGGCCCGAATGGCGCAACGCGGCAAGGAAAACGCCTCTCGGCTCGCCGACGTGCATGAAGCCGTCGCCAGCGCCTGGCGCAGGCTGTCCAACAACCGCTTTCGCGCCCGGCTCACCTTGCTCGGCATCATGATCGGCGTCGCCTCCGTCATCGTGCTCATGGCCGTCGGGCAGGGCGCGGGCGAAAAATTGCTGGAAAAGCTCTCCGAAGGCGGCAATACGCCTCGTATTTCCATCTGGCGGATTCCGGCGACACATTCCGATGTGCCGCTTCTCCGCGAGGTGGAAAACATCGCCCATAGCTCGCCCTTCGGTACCGGAAGGGTCATGCTGGGCGCGGGATCTGTTTTTATGGAACGAACTACTGGAGCAAATCAACAAATAAATGCGCATGCCCAACCACTGATCAGTCCGTCTGCTGGCAAGTTAGATATGAGCCATATCAAGTTGATTGGCTCCAGTGGAAGGACAATTGATGTTCGCGTGTTGATGCGGTTCCCGCGGGGATCACAAAGCCGCGTCAGCCCGCGATGGTCGCCGGGAGCAAGGTATCGTCCCGTCGTGCAAGGCGCGGCATTTCATCTCCGGGATCGTCGTCCGGAATGAGGGGGGCAAACACCGGCTCCCGCGCGTGGGGCATTGGCATGTCGTCGCCGGAAAGAAAGCCCCCGGCCTGACCGGACCACAAGCGATGGTATGTCCCGCCCAGGGCAAGCAGCGTGCTGTGATTGCCGTCTTCGACGATACGGCCATGATCGAAAACCAGAATACGATCGAGATGGGCAATGGTAGACAGGCGGTGGGCAATGACGATGACCGTCTTGCCGCGCATGACTTCATCCATCGTTTCCTGAATCGCCTTCTCGGTAACGGAATCGAGACTTGCCGTAGCTTCGTCGAGAATCAATACCGGGGCGTTTTTCAGGATCACGCGCGCGATGGCGATGCGCTGACGCTGGCCGCCGGAGAGTTTCACGCCGCGCTCGCCGACCATGGACTGGTAGCCCTCGCTCATCTGGGAAATAAACTCGTGGGCATGCGCCTTGCGGGAAGCTTCGACGACCTCCTCGTCGCTGGCTTCCATGCGCCCGTAGCGGATGTTTTCCAGCAGGCTGCGATGGAACAGGCTGGGGTCTTGCGGGATCAGGCCGACCTGGGCGTGCAGGCTTTCCTGCAACATCAGGCGGATGTCCTGGTCGTCGATGAGGATGCGTCCCCGCTGCGGGTCGTAGAGGCGCAGCAACAGGTTAACGAAGCTGGACTTTCCGGAACCGGAAAAACCGACCAGGCCGATGCGCTGCCCGGCGGGAATGCGCAGGCTCAGATCATTGAAAATGCGTTGGCCGTCACCGTAGCCGAAATGCACGTTGGCGAATTCGATCTCGCCGCGGCGAATGACGGCGGGCCTGGCATCGGGAACATCCACGACTTCGTGCGGGCGGATGAGAACCTGTACACCATTGTGAATATTGCCGATGAACTCGAAGAAATCCAGGAAGCGGCGGCTCAGGTTGCGCGTTTCGTTGATGATGTGCAGCGACAAACTGGTAGCGAGCACGAATTCGGCCACGCCGATCTGGCCCTGCCCCCAAAGATCGAGCGCATACCACAGGATACCGAGCTTGAGCACCGCGGCGGCGCAGAACTGGAACCACTTGACGCGCTCCTGATACCACATCGCGCGCCGCACGGCTTTCAACTCGACGGCGAGCTGTTCGTCGAGGTGGTCGCGCTCGAAGCCGAAGCGGGCAAACAGGCGTGCGGAAAAAAGGTTCGTCACGGAATCCACCAGTTTGCCCGTGGTGACGCTGCGCGCCGCGGCGCTCTCGACCGCATAGGGACGGCAGCGCATCGCCAGCCACCAGGACAAAAAAACGAAGCCTATCGCCCAGCCGAGCACGAGAAACGCGAGCTGCTCATGGGGCTGGAACAGCAGTGTGATTGAGACGCCAAAGACGATCGCTACCGGCCAGAAGTCGAAAATGATCGCCCACATGACCTGATTGACCGCGAGCGACGTTTCCGCGATGCGATGTGCCAGCGCGCCAGCGAAGTTATCGCTCAGGTAGCGGTGGGAATGCTGCTGGAGATAGGCATAGAGCGCGCGGGTCACGCTCTGGCGCTGCGCCGGGCCGAAATACATATGGAGCATACCGGCGGAACGGCCGAGCACGACTTCCCCCAATGCCAGGGCGGCGAAACAAACGAGCGGCAGGCGTAGCGCCTCGGCCCAGCCATCCGTGGCGCCGCCAAGTTGCGTCACGCGCCGGATGATGTCGGTAATGGCATAAGGCAGCAGGATGCCGCAGGTCGCATGGCAGCTTTCCAGCGCGAATATGCTGAGATACCAGGCGAGACGTTCGTGCACGAAATGCAGCACGAAGCCTAGCGGTGACGCGGGCAGGGCGGGTGCCCGTGAGGCGCACTGCCCGGCGGGGGAGGAAAGCGGGATGGAGGTCATGGGAAACAGCGATGCGGGAAAAGCCTGGGGAAATGCCGGAAGAACCGGGACACGAAGCAATGGCGGGCCATGCGCCGGGATCCTGGATGCATGGCGGTACAGCAGGGAAAAAGCGTCCGCGCTGTTATTGTTGGCCGGCCGTCCCATCCCGTGGTGTTTCCGGGATGGGGGACACGCTGTTTCTCATGCGGCGGCGGCCTCGAAGCGCAACCGTTGCGTCGTCTCGGTGAGCGCGGCGGGGTTGTTGCGGTAATGCGCGCCGTAGTGCTCCGCTGGCAGGCGGGCATGGCCGCGTCCGAAGATGCGCTCGCGCAAGGTCTCGCCATTGTTGTAGCTTTCGCGGAAACGCCCGCGGCGGCGCAGTTCCGGGATGACCAGTTCGATGAAATCCCGCGCCGTCTCGAAGGTGAGGTATTGCACGAGGTTGATGCCGTCGATGCCGTCCTCGTCGATCCAGCGTTCGATCTCGTCGACGACAGTCTTGGGGGGGCCAACCACGAAGTAGCGTCCTTCATGGAAACCGCCAAGCTGGCTCAACAAATTGCCGACGGTGGTTTCCGGCCGGGTCTCGGCAAGAACGCGCCAGTGTCCCGTGTAGTCTTTCGGCAAGACGTCGACGAGGCGGGCGGACGGCGGCAGCAGGGTCAGGTCGATCGTGGAGCGCCGGTGCGCGAGACCCGCGTCGACGCTCTGATATTTGCGGTAGCTTTCGAGTTTGTTGAGGGCTTCGAGGTCGGTGCGCCCGACGATGACCGAGGCGGGCACGAGCACCTTGATGCTGCCCGGCCCGCGCCCATGTGCGGCAGCGCGCTCTTTGAGCAGGCGGATGTAGGCGCGTACCTGCTCCGGCGTGCCGCCGGTAAAGACGACTTCGGCGTGCCGCCCGGCGAATTCCGCTCCCGCTGGCGAACTCGTGGCCTGGAAAAGCACGGGAGTGCGTTGACGCGAAGGCTGGGCGAGGTGCGGCCCTTCGACCTTGTAGTGTTCGCTTACGTGGTCGATGTAATGCACCTTGGCCGGATCGGCGTAGATGCGGTTTTCGCGGTCGAGCACCACGGCGTCGTCTTCCCAGGAACCTTCCCAGAGCTTGTAGAGCACGTCGATGTATTCGTCGGCGATCTCGAAGCGTTTGTCGTGCGGGATTTCGTCGTCGAGACCGAAATTGCGCGCGGCATTGGGCAGGTAGGAAGTGACGATGTTCCAGCCCAGACGCCCGTTGGTGAGATGGTCGAGCGTGCTGATGCGTTGCGCGAAGCCGAATGGCGGCTCGTAAGTGGTGGAAAAGGTGCCGCCGAAGCCGAGATTGTGGGTGACGGCGGCCATGGCGGCGATGGCGAGAAAAGGGTCGTTGCGCGGGATTTGCATGGCCTCGCGCACGGCGGTGTCCAGTCCGTCGCGGAAGGTGTCGTAGACGCCGATGACGTCGGCGAGGAATACGGCATCGAAGGTGCCGTATTCGAGCAGGCGGGCAAGCTCTTTCCAGTATTCGGCGTCGTTGATGCGGTGGCGGTTGTTGTTCGGATGCGGCCACAGACCGTGCACGATGTGGCTGACGCAGTTCATTTCAAACAGATTGACAACGAGTGGCTTGGGCATGGGCATGATCTCCATTGGAAACAGGTCAAACGTCGAGGCGTGTCGGGGGCACCGTTCCAGTCAGGGGAGTGCCGTCGGTGCCGCTGTCCTCTTTATGGTCGGTGTTCTGGCTGCCACTGCCGCCAGCGGCGCGATGGACGCATCGGCGGGCGTTTCCGCGAAGCGCAGCCTTTGCGTGGGTATCTTGAGCGCGGCGGGGTTGTTGCGGTAGCGTGCGCCGTAGTGTTCTGCGGGCAGACGGCTGTGACCCGCACCGAAAATCCGTTCGCGCAGGGTTTCGCCATCGTTGTAGCTTTCGCGGAAGCGCCCGCGGCGGCGCAGTTCCGGAATGACCCGTTCGATGAAATCCCGCGCCGTCTCGAAGGTGAGGAATTGCAGCAGATTGATGCCGTCGATGCCATCTTCGTCGATCCAGCGTTCGATTTCGTCGACCACGGTCTTGGGCGTGCCGACCACGAAATAGCGCCCTTCGTTGAAACCGCCGATCTGGCGCAAGGCTTCGCCGACCGTGACCTCGGGGGCCGTGTCGGCGAGGCGTCGCCAGTGCCCCTTGTAGTCCTTGGGCAGGATGGTGGAGAGCTTGACCGAGGGGGGAACACGGGCGAAATCGAAGTGGGATTGCCCATGCGCGAGGGCGGCTTCGACGCTTTGGTATTTGCGATAGCCTTCGAGCTTTTTTTGTGCTTCGAGATCGCTGCGCCCGACGATGACGGCGGCGCGCACGAGGAACTTGATGCTGTCGGGTGTGCGCCCGTGCGCGACGGCGCGCGCCTTCATCAGCCGGATGTTGGCGCGTACTTCTTCCGGCGTGCCACCGCCGGTGAAGACGACTTCGGCATGCCGTCCGGCGAATTCCGCCCCCGCTTTCGATCCGGTGGCCTGGAAAAGTACCGGGGTACGCTGGCGCGAAGGCTGGGTGAGATGCGGCCCTTCGACCTTGTAGTGTTCGCTCGCGTGGTCGATGTAGTGCACCCTGGCCGGATCGGCATAGATGCGGCTTTCGCGGTCGAACAGCACGGCGCTGTCTTCCCAGGAGCCTTCCCAGAGCTTGTAGAGCACGTCGATGTATTCGTCGGCGATCTCGAAACGTTTGTCGTGCGGAATTTCGTCGTCCAGCCCGAAATTGCGCGCGGCGTTGGGCAGGTAGGAAGTGACGATGTTCCAGCCCAGACGCCCGTTGGTGAGATGGTCGAGCGTACTGATGCGCTGCGCGAAACCGAAAGGCGGCTCGTAGGTGGTGGAAAAGGTGCCGCCGAAGCCGAGGTTGCGGGTGACGGCGGCCATGGCCGCGATGGCGAGAAAGGGGTCGTTGCGCGGGATTTGCATGGCCTCGCGCACGGCGGTGTCCAGCCCGTCGCGGAAGGTGTCGTAGGCGCCGATGACGTCGGCGAGGAATACGGCGTCGAAGGTGCCGTATTCCAGCAACTGGGCAAGCTCTTTCCAGTATTCGATGTCGTTGATGCGGTGGCGGTTGTTGTCCGGGTGCGACCACAGGCCATGCACGATGTGGCTGACGCAATTCATCTCGAACAGGTTGACGACGAGTGGCTTAGGCATATGCGTAAATCTCCGATGTGGGATTGGAAATGGGAATGTATTGTTCGGCCCCGTCGTTGGCGGCTTCTGCCTCCTCGCCGTGGAACGAAGCGGGAAGGTGTGGAATGGCACCGAGCAGGGAACGGGTGTAGGCATGTCGGGGGTGGGTGAAAACGTCATGCACGGTGCCGGTTTCGACGATTTCGCCGTCTTTCATCACCAGCACCCGGTCGCTGACGTGGCGGATGACGCCGAGGTCGTGCGAGATGAACAGGCACGACAGGCCGAGCCGCCGCTTGAGGTCGTTGAGCAAGTCGAGAATCTGCGCCTGTACCGAGGCATCGAGCGCGGAAACGGGTTCGTCGCAGACGAGGATTTCCGGCTCGGCGGCCAGCGCCCTGGCAATGGCGACGCGCTGGCGCTGGCCGCCGGAGAGGTCGATGGGACGCCGGGAGAGCACGGAGGCGGGCAGGCGCACGAGTTCGAGCAGTTCGACGGCGCTACGGTTGGGCGATTCGACGACGGCAAGTGCCTCGCCCAGCACGCGCGCGACGGTATAGCGGGGGTCGAACGAGGCAAGCGGGTCCTGGAAAACGACCTGCATGCGGCGGCGCTCGGCGCGTTGCTGCCGGGGCGAGAGCCGAATCCAGGACGCGCCGCGCAGAAATACTTCGCCGCGATCCGGTCGTTCCAGTCCGAGCACCATGCGGGTGAGCGTCGTCTTGCCGGAGCCGGATTCGCCGACGATGCCGATGGTCTCGCCTGCGTCGAGCGTGAAAGAGGCGTTCCGTACTGCGGCGCGGCATTCGCCATCCGGCGTGCGGAAGGATTTGTCGAGAGCGCTGGCCTCCAGAATGATCGGGCGCTGGCTATCGTCATCGTCCGGGCATGAGGCGGCGGGCCGGGGCGCGGCGCTCGGGGCGCGGTAGTGGTGAATGGCGCTGGCGGCGCGCAGCAATGCGCGGGTGTAGGGATGTTGCGGGTCTTCGAGTATCTGCCCGGCGCTGCCCTGTTCGACGATGACGCCATGCTGCATGACCGCGATGCGGTGCGCCAGGCGCGCGACCACGGCGAGATCGTGGCTGACGATAATCATCGCGCGCTCGCGCTGGCGCAAGGTTTCCAGCAATTCCAGCACTTGCGCCTGCACGAGCGCATCGAGCGCCGTCGTGGGTTCGTCCGCGATCAGCAGGTCGGGATCGCAGGCGATGGCCGAAGCAATCATGGCGCGCTGGCGCAGTCCCCCGGAGAGTTGATGCGGATACTGGCGCGCGCGCAGTTCGGCGGCGGGCACACCCGCCGCGCGCAGGAGTTCCCGCACCCGTTCCTGTATTTGCTGGCGGTCGAGCCGGGTATGAATGGAGAGCGGTTCGCCGACTTCTTTGCCCACGGTGCGCAGGGGGTCGAGCGAACCTGTTGCGTCCTGCATGACGAAGCCGATCCTCGCGCCGCGGACGGCACGCCAGTCGCGTTCCTGGAAACGCCGCAGGTCGGTGCCGTCGAAATCGAGCCGCCCGGCTTCGACATGCGATTGCCGTCCGGCCAGTCCGACCAGGGCGCGGGACGTCACGCTCTTGCCGGAGCCGGATTCGCCGACAAGCGCGAGGCACTCGCCCCGGCGCAAGTGAAACGACACCTTCCTGACGACGGGCGCGGCATGGTTGAAAGACACTGTCAGACCCTCGACTTCCAGCAAGGGCGGAGGGGAGATGATCCGCAGGGAGATATCCGTTGCGGGGAGATGGGGATTTGCCGTATGAGTCATGGCGTTTTTCCTTCGCTGTAGCGCATTGAGGCTCTCCCGATGACGGTGATGCTGATGACGGTCAGCGTGACCGCCACGCCGGGCACGACCACCAGCCACCATGCATTGGAGAGAAAATCCCGGCCCGCGGCGAGCATCGCCCCCCATTCGGGCGTGGGAGGCGGGAGGCCGAAACCGAGAAAACTCAAGGTCGCGCCGATGGCGATGTTGTGTCCGATGCCGATCGTGGCAAGCAGGATGACCGGCTTGATCGAATTCGGCAGAACATGGCGCAGGACGATGAGCGGCGTTGCCGAGCCGAGCGTGATGGCCGCCTCGACGTAACCGGCCTGGCTCACCTGCCGCATCTGTGCGCGAATGAGACGGGCATAGCGCGGCACGCTTCCGATACCGATGGCGATGATGCCGTTCAGCAGGCTTTGCCCCCACAGCGTGATGACGACCAGCGCGAGCAATATTTCGGGAAAGGCCATCAGTACATCGATGAAGCGCGTGACAATGGAATCCAGCCAGCGCGGCCCCAACCCGGCCATGAGGCCGAACACGATGCCGCCGAGCAGACCGACCAGGGTGGCGGAAAACCCCAACAGCAAGGAAGGGCGCACGCCGTGCGCGAGCCGTGCGGCAAGGTCGCGGCCATTCTCGTCGGTACCCAGCCAGTGCGCCGCGCTGGGCGCGCGGAAGGCATTCCGGGCGCTGCCGGTGAGCGGGTCCGCGCTGCTGATCCATTCGGGGATGAGCGCCGTGACAAACAGCAGCAACACGAAAAGAGCCGATAGCGATAGGCCGGGGCGTCGCAGAAGGCGTTGTCCCAAGGCCAGCAAGCCGGGAAACAGCGTCGCTGGCGTGGGGGAAGGATAGGCGAGAGTGGAGTCGTTTGCCACGGTTTCAGGGAGAAGGATTCGGCAGGCGTTTATGGATGGTGGCGATGGCATCCAGCGTTTCCGCGTCCAGCGTTTGGTCGATGCTGGCGATGTCCTCGCGCAACTGCGCCAGGCTGGTCGCGCCCAGGAGGGCACTGGTGACGAAGGGGCGACTAATGACGAAAGCGAGCGCCAATTGCGCCGGCGGCAGGCCGCTCGCGCGGGCGAGTTCGACATAAGCGCGAACGGCCTCTTCCGCTTCCGGGCTGGCGTAGCGCGCGAAGCGGCTGTAGGGCGAACTGGCGGAAAGCCGTGCACCCTTGGGTTGGGCACCGCCCAGATACTTGCCGGTCAGCACGCCAAAGGCCAGCGGCGAATAAGCAAGCAGGCCGATGCGTTCGCGGTGGCTGAATTCCGCCAGTCCGCTCTCGAACGTCCGGTTCAGCAGGCTGTACGGGTTCTGGATGCTGACGATGCGCGGCAAATCGGTGGACTTTTCCGCCTGCTTGAGGAATTCGGCAAGACCCCAGGGTGTTTCGTTGGAAATGCCGACATGGCGAACACGACCGGATTTCACCAGTTCGGCCAGCGCCGCCAGCGTTTCCGCGATGGATTCGCTCTCGGACTTTTCCGCCTTGTCTTCCCACGGATAATCGCGCAGCCCGAAAAAATTCGTTGCCCGCGCGGGCCAGTGAAGTTGGTACAGGTCGAGATAGTCCGTTTGCAGGCGTTCGAGGCTGCCATCCAGCGCCGTGCGCAGGGTGTCGAGATCGAAGCGCGTCTTGCCGCCGCGGATGTGCGCCATGTGGCCCGGCTGTCGCGACGGGCCAGCAATCTTGCTTGCCAGCACAATGTCCTTGCGCCGTCCGGTTTTCGCAAGCCATGTGCCGATGAACCGCTCCGTGGAACCGTGCGTGTCCGCGCGCGAGGGCGTGGGATACATCTCCGCCGTGTCGACGAGGGTGATGCCCTGCGACAGCGCGTAATCGAGCTGCGCATGGGCATCGGACTCATTGTTCTGGTGGCCCCAGGTCATGCTGCCGAGACCGATGGCGCTGACCTGGATGCCGCTGTCGCCGAGCGGACGATATTTCATAGTGATTGGTTTCCGGAGCGGGGAGGGCGGGGTTGGAAAAAAGGGAACGATCCGGACTTCAGGCCGCCTGCAAGCGGGGCTGCCGGTAACGCGATTCCGGCCATGGCAGGCCGAGATGCTCGCGCAGGGTGGAGCCGGTATATTCGTGGCGGAAAATGCCGCGCTGGCGCAGGATGGGCACGACGCCGTCAACGAAAGCCTCGACGCCGGAAGGGAACACATCCGGCATGATGTTGAAGCCGTCCGCCGCGCCGGCGCGGAACCAGTGCTCGATGGTGTCGGCGACCTGTTCGGGCGTGCCCACCAGCAGGCGGTGGCCGACGAGGATGCGGCGGGCAAGCTGGCGGATATTGAGGTTTTCGCGCCGGGCCAGATTGATCTGGGCTTCGAGGAAGCCATGCGAAGGATCGTAATCCGCCGTGGGGCCGATCTTGTTCCAGGGCAGGGGGCCGTCGGGATCGAGTTCATTGGCCGACAGCCCGGTGCGGCCCGCGATCTGCCGCAGCAAACCTTCTTCGCCGATGTAGCTGTTGAGCTTGTCGAAACGCGCCTGCGCCTCGGCTTCGGTGCTGCCGATCACGGTGGAGAGTCCCGGCATGATCTTGAAATGGTCCGGATTGCGCCCCCAGTTCCGGGCGCGCTGCTTCATTTCCCGGTAGAACGCCTGGCCGTCTTCGAGCGTGGTCTGCGTCGTGAAAATGGCGTCCGCGTAACGCGAACCCACGGCCTTGCCTTCTTCGGAAGAACCGGCCTGCACCAGCAGCGGGCGGCCCTGCGGCGTGCGCGGCAGGTTGAGCGGCCCTTTGACCGAGAAATATTTGCCGTGGTGATCGATCTCGTGCACTTTGGGCGCGTCGCCGAAAACGCCGCGTTCGGCATCGCCGATGATGGCACCGTCTTCCCAACTATCCCAGAGCTTCAGCACGACATCGACGAATTCATCCGCGCGTGCGTAACGCTCGGCATGCGAAAGCGTCTGCGGCTGGCTGAAATTCTGCGCCAGCGCGTCCGATGCGCCCGTGACGATATTCCAGGCCGCGCGCCCGCCGCTGAGGTGATCGACCGAGGCAATGCGGCGGGCGACGTTGAAGGGTTCGTTGAACGAGGTGGAAATCGTGGAAATGACGCCGATGCGGCTCGTGGCGAGCGCGACTGCGGTCAGCAGGATGCTCGGCTCCAGCTTGCCGCCGGGATGCCTGGAGATATCGCCGCGCAGTGCCGGGCCGTCGGCCAGGAAAATCGCATCCAGCGTGCCGCGTTCTTCGGAAATCCGGGCAATGTTCCTGAAATATTCGAGGCCGGTCTGCGAAGTCGCGGGAACCTCGGCAAGCCGCCAAGCAGCCGAGTGCGCCCCGAAACCCAGGATGTTCATACCGATGTTGAGTTGTTTCTGTGGTGTGCTCATGATTGCAATTTCCCGAGGAAATGCCTTTGGGGTGTATGTTCCCCGTGCGGCGGACAGCCCCGGAGACGAGGCCGGTAAATAAGGATCAGGCGACTTTTGCCGTGATCGTCCTGACTTCGGCGGCCGTGGGCGTTTCGCTGACTGGCGGCACTTCGGCCCGCGTTTCATTTTGTGTTTCGCTTTTTTTCGCCTCGGCGAAACGTTTGTTCCAGCCTTCGCTGGGAACGATGCCGTTCAGGTAGAAATCCCCGAGATAGGCGGCGCGCAGGCTTGCCGGGTTGTGCGAAGCCAGCGTGCGGGCATTGCGCCAGTGGCGGTCGAACAGGCGGGTTTCGCTTGTGGCGGATGCGCCGCCGACTTCAAACAGCAGGCTGGAGGCTTCCAGCACGTGATCCAGCAGGATTTGCTGCGCCTGGAAAGCGCGAATGTCCGCATGCGCGTAATCCTCGTGCCCGGCCTTGCCTGCCTGCGCGGCCTGCCAGACGTTTTCCAATGTCCGGGCCACGCTGTCGACCAGGGCTTCGGCGGCGAACGCAAGGCTGGACAGACGCCCGATCACGCGCTTCACGAGGGGATCGTGGCAGGGGCTGGATGCGCCTGGAATGCCGAAGGTGCGGGTACGTTTCTGGGTGAAGGCAATGGCGTCGCGCAGGATCGCGCGGGTGATGCCCGCCAGTGTAGCGAGGTGAACTTCCTGATAGAAAGCGGTGATGTAGGTATCATTTCGCCCTTCGCCGGTGGTGAAGCGGCGCAACAGGAATGGTTCGTCGACGATGACGCCGTCGAATCGGGTCGTGCCGCTGGCGCTGCCGCGCTGGCCGAATCCGTCCCAATCGTCGAGCCGGGCGACGCCCGGCGCCGTGGTGGAGACGATGACCGAAAAGCGGTCGGTGCCGTCGGTGGCGGCGACGGAAATCCAGTTGGCGAACAGGGTGCCGGTGCTGTAATACTTTTCGCCATCAAGCCGCCATTTACGCTCGCCCACGGGGGTCAGTTTTACGCTGGTACCGGTGACATCCGTGCGTTCGGCCATCGCCGCGCCGACGATTTCGCCCGCCACGATGCGGGGAAACCAAATCTGGCGGTTTGCTTCGCTGTCATTGTTGAGCAACCCTTCCACGAAGCCGAACTGGGCGCGGAAAATGTGCGAAAGATTGGAATCCGCTTCGCCCAGCAAGCGGAGCAGGCGGAAAAGCTGCGGCAATGTCGCCCCCAGACCGCCATACCGTACCGGCACCCGCAAGGCACCAAAACCCGCCTCGCGCAGCCAGCCCACTTCCTCGAATGGGAGAGTACGATTTTTCTCGCGTTGCAGCGCGCCTTCCCCGATGCGGTCGAAAATCGGCTGGAAGCGTTCCAGCAAGGCACGGTCGGTGTTGTTGTCCCCAACAGTGGAAACGGGGAGAGGGGTGTCCGAAATTGACGAAGTCATTTATCAGCTCCACATGAGGCAGGAATGTGGATTTCAGCCCGCATAAAGCGTGCCAGCACGTAAAAACAAGTATTTATGATTCAGGGATGGTATGGGCTGCGGGAATCCGCGCAGATTGCGCGCCGGAAGTGCTGCGAATAAAGCAGGGCGATTTCGCACTTTTTCCGGATGCGGAAAACAGGATGTGGACTTTTGCATTGGGCCGTCGGCTTTCCGCCAGCTTCCAATCGACCGTCAGGGCAATCGCGCGAATATGCCTACATGGTCCCCTTACGGCTGCGGTTCCCCCTTGTAGGGGCACGGCACGGCGTGCCCCTACAAATGTGCGCCGGGAGTATCGGCATCTCCGATTCCGCCTCGAAACGCTCATGCGTTCGCCCTGGGTCGGCTGCCAAGGCATTCGTGCGGTTGCCCTGAATCAAGCGTGGAGCCTGAATCTTCGGGAGAAGTTTACGATCTATACCGCTGTTTCCAGCGATGCCGCCCCCGCCTCGGCGCGTGGCGGCGGAGAAACCGTTACCAACCCATACGGACTGGAAGCCCTGTGGGCGCAAGGCGATTTCGTCGCCAAGGGGACCTTGCTCATTCTCATCCTCCTGTCAGCCGCGAGCTGGTACGTCATCATCACCAAGCTTTACGAGCAGCAAAAGCTGCGCTGGCATGGCCGCGAAGCACAGGAAAAATTCTGGACAGCAGAAGGCAGGAAGGCGCCGAGGCGCTCGATCCCAACGGCGCTTTTCACTTCATCGCCCAATCCGGTCTGGAAACCCGAAGTAGTGCGCATCGACATCGAAGGGCATGGCGTCATCTTCTGGAATGGCGAGCCGCAGGATGGCGGCGTGGGCGCGCTCGAACCGCGCCTTGCCGCATCCGCCGCGCAGGCGGTGCAGCCGGAATTGCATGTCCGCCCGGATCGCGCCGTGCCTTACGAAATCGTTGTCGCGGCGATGGCGGCCATCCAGCGGAACAGGCTGACCAAGATCGGTTTGGTGGGGGCGGAATAATTCTTGTGAAGGTAGTGCCGTCCTGGGAATTTACTCGGCGACGGACATTCATGCCTATCGCGCGAAAATAAGTGAAAAACAAGAATAAAGAAAATTTCCCCCGCAGCGCGAATGCAGCAGCGGTTTATCCGGACAGGTAATTGCTGCATATTGAGCATGTGTGTCCCATTTTTTGGTGATAACGCAGCAAATGGCCGCGCAAAAACCGGGATGAACATTTGCCATTGAGGCATTGCAAGGTGGTATGGAATTTGCTGCTGCAATTGTCAGGGCGGCACAGATCCGCCCGCGAATTCCAAATATTCCCTGGAGAGATTTTCATGCAATTCCCGAAATTGAAATCGATCGTGCCGGTCTTGTCGATCGGCCTGGCGCTCGTATCTGCTGCGCATGCTCAGGAGGCGCAAGGGACTTTCGGCGACTCTTCGTCTCCCGACGGCGCGCAAGACGCGACTACCCAGCAACTCGATACGGTCGTCATCGAGTCGAAGCGTCGGACGGCGGCGGATGCCGCCAGAAAGAAGGTGGATGAAATCCCCGGCGGCGCAAGCCTTATCAGCAGCGAAGAAACCGCGAAAGGGCGCGTTTCCACCCTTGAGGATGTCCTGGCCTATCAGCCCGGCGTATTCGCGCAATCGGTAGCGGGCAACGACGCCATCAAGATTTCCATTCGCGGCTCCGGCATTATCGGTTCGCCAGGGTATTTCCGCGAAGGAGTCTATTTCTATTACGATGGATTGCATTTGACCGGCCCGGGCGGTGCGGCGTATGAACTTTTGAGCGGGCAGGCTACGAATTACACCGAGGTATTGCGCGGTGCCAACGCATTCGACCTGGGGGCACTCACGATTGGCGGCGGCATCAACTTTGTCACCCATTCCGGTCGCTCCGCACCGGGGTTGCGCGTCCGCGGCGAAGCGGGCAGTTACGGTTTCCGCAAGGCAAGCATCAGTTATGGCGGCACCACGGAGGACGGTCAGTTCGATTATTTCATCCATGCCGACGATTACCACAATGACGGCTATCGGGATTATTCCTTTTCAAGAAGCCATGGCGAAGTCGTCAATCTTGGCTGGCAACTCACGCCCAATTTTAAAACCCAGTTCCTGTTGCGCCAACGCTGGGAATACCATGAAGATCCCGGCGCGCTGACACTGGCCCAATTGAAGGATAATCCCAAGCAAGCCAATGCCAGCAACAAGCTCAACCGCAGCAGCGGTTATCGTCCGGGCACCACCTGGGCCGCGCTCAAGAGTTTCTATACCTTCGCGGATGCTTCGGAATTGGAACTGGGCGTGGCCTGGCACGATTACCCACACTACAATGGCAAGGGCGGCTTGCAGCATTACAACGTGTCCGCGCAAATCGGACAGCCGGGGCCTGGCGGCAACAATGGCGTGGTCGGCATCTGGGATTGGCACGACCTGAATCTGGGCGCGCATTATCGCCGTACCGACCAGATCGGCGGGCACGAAAGCCGTACCACGCTTTCGTTCAACCAGACCCGCCACATCCTGGCTTCCAACAAGCAGATGAGCGACGGCAAGAACGGCCACCCTTATAAAGAGGTCGATTACGCGGGTTCGCACGACACCACCCTGTCGCTGGGCAACGAAACGGAAATCCTCGACAAACTCTGGCTGACTTCCGGGCTGACGTCGGTCTACATCAAACGTCATACCCACTACCGTTCTTCCGAGCAGAATTACCATGCGGAGCTACCGAACGACGACACCTATACCTATCACGGCCTTGCACCCCGCCTGGGCTTGCGCTATGCGGTCACGCCCGAAGTGGAGGTTTTCGGCAACGCGAGCCGCAGTGTCGCGCCGGTGCTGAGTTGGCGCTACGCCGGTACTGTCGGCAGCCCGAGCAAGGCGGTGGTGTTCCCGCTGGAAGTGCAGACCGGCAATTCGGTGGAAGCCGGTATCCGATGGAAGAACGATACGGTCGATGGCAGCCTGATTTTCTACAACGTTTGGATTCATGACGAAATCCTGAGCCAGACGGTGCTGCTTCCCGGAGAAACCACGCCGAGCACGAGCACCTTCAACGCGGACAGCCCCACCATCCACAGGGGGATCGAAGCAGCGCTCACGATCAGGCTCTGGCGCGCGAGAAACAGCGGTCAAGCACTGATATTGCGGCAAGCCTATACCCTGAACGATTTCTTCTTCCGCCATGACGGCACTTACGGAAACAACAAGCTGCCGGGGCTGCCGCGCCACGTGTATCAGGCCGAACTGCAATACCAGCATCCGAACGGCTTTTATGCGGGGGTGAACACGCGGGCGTTTTCGCGCACCCCGGTGGATTACGCCAATTCCGTCTATGCGCCCAGCGCCACGGTCTGGGGCGCTTCGGCAGGCTACGAAGCGTCGGACAAAAGCTGGAAGTTGTATGTGGATTTGCACAATCTGGCCGACAGGAAATACGTGACGGCGGTCAATACGCCGGCCAACCGCAACGGCGTGGACGGTGAGGATTACTACCCCGGCGAAGGCTTCGGCGCGTTCGCGGGCGTGGAATTCCGCTTCTGACGCTCTTCAGGCGCGCGCCGCCGGGCGCGCGCTCCGCTCTTTGCCCCCTTGTCGTTTCGCACTTCCTTCGACACCATGTCCAAAACCGTTTTTTCTTCCCTTTCATCCGGACGCATCGGCGGCCTCGTCGCGCTCTTGATGCTGACACTGGCGGCCTGCGGCGATCCTCCCGAAACCGCAGCCCCGCCCGAGACGCCCGCTGCAACGGCAAACGCCTCCGGCGCGCCGCTTTCCGGCAAGCACGGCGACGGCATTCTCGTCGATGGCATCCTCAGCTACCCGGCCAGCGACTACCACGAAACCGAAGCGGGGAAGCCCGGCGGCGTCCTGCGCGCCACGACCGCCACCGACCCGGGTTCGCTGGACATCCACGCGATCTCGCATGGAACTATCCAATGGTTGGGGCGTTTCCTGTTCGACTGTCTCGTTTTCCAGGACGAAGAGGGCAAGACCTCGCCATGGCTCGCCAAGTCGTGGGAAATCTCCCCGGACGGCAAGACCTACACTTTCCACCTGCGCGACGACGTGACGTTCAGCAACGGAGAAAAATTCAATGCCGAGGCTGTCCTAGTCAATCTGGAGCACATGCGCGACCCCGCCACCAAATCGCCATTGGCCGCCGCGTACATTGCGCCCTACGAAAAAGGGCGCGTCGTCGACGAATACACCTTCGAGGCCACCCTGCGCGAGCCTTACACGCCGTTTCTCGACGTGCTGGCGCAATCCTGGCTCGGGATGATTGCTCCCCGGCAGATACGGGAAGACCCTCGTTCTATCGTCGAACACCCTATCGGCACCGGCCCATTCGTGCTGGAACGCTACGTGCGCGATCAGGGCGCGAGCTTCGTGCGGCGAAACGATTACCACTGGGCACCACCCGTCGTCCGCCACGAAGGCCCGGCCTATCTCGAACGCATCCAGCTCGATTTCGTGCCGGAAGCGATCATCCGCCACAGCTCGCTGGTTTCCGGGCAATACGACCTGACCTTCGACACGCCGCCGCAGCACGCGACCGACATCCGCGGGGACGGACAACTGAAGATCCACAGCCGCGTGCGCAAGGGCAACCCGATGGCCGTCCTATCCTTCAACACGGAGCGGCCGCCCTTCGACGACGTGCGGGTGCGCAGGGCGATTGCGCACGCCATCGACCGGGAGGGTCTGGCCTGGATCACCGGATTCGGCGAATATCTGCCCAAGGCCGATTACCTGGCCGCCAACAGCCGCTATTACGATCCCGCCTTCCGCAACGTGCTGGCCTATGACGTCGAACTCGCCAACCGGCTGCTCGACGAAGCGGGCTGGCGCGAGCGGGATGCCGAAGGCTATCGCGTCAAGGACGGACGCCGCCTCGGCGCGACCCAGCTTGTCAACGAAGCCGTGTCGACTTCGCGCCTTCCCATCGCCGTGCGGACTGATCTCGGAAAGATCGGCTTCGATCTGAAAATCCAGATGCTGACCACGCCGCAAATCCTCGAACGGCGCTATTCCCCGGACGGAAATTACGAAACATTCGCCGGCGGCTACTGGCACACCAATACGCCGGACGCGCTCTACATTTATTACCACAGCAACTCCATCACCACGCCGAAGCTGATCGGCCAGAACACCTCCCGGCTGCGCGATCCACTACTCGACGAATGGCTCGGCGCGGCTCGTCGCACGACCGACACCGCGACCCTGAAAGAACTGTATCGCAAGGCGCAGGAACGTCTGACCGAACTCGTCCCCGGCGTCACTGCCTTTGAAAGCCAGCAAACCGTCTCGTACCGCGCCAAAGTGCACGTGCCGGTCTTCGACACTTCGCACAACGTTCCCTTCATCACCAGCATCTGGATCGATCCGGAGGCGCGATGAAAAGCGTGCTACGCCGTGTTTTCTGGCGTCTGCTTGCCAGCCTTGCCGTGTGCTGGGGCGCGGCCACGCTCACTTTCGCGGCCCTGCACGCCACCTCCAAAGACCCGGCCCTGACCATTCTTGGGCAGCTAGGTTCGGTACCCACACCGGAAGTGCTCGCCCATGCCCGCCACGAATACGGATTCGACCAGCCCCTTCTCGTGCAATACGGGCGCTACCTGGCGGGTATCGCGCGGGGCGATCTCGGCGAATCGTGGCGCTTGCGGATTCCCGTCACCCAGGCCATCGGAGAGCAGGCGGGCGCGACTGCGCAACTCGCGTTTTTCGGTGCCGCGCTCGCGGTCTTGCTGGCGATCATCGGCGCCGTGCTCACCGCCGACAGAGCGCATTGGGTGCGCGGCCTGTCTTCTGGCACGGAATTGGTGCTCCATTCCATCCCCACTTTCGTGCTCGGCATTTTGTTGTTACTGGTGTTCTCTTTCAAATTGCGCTGGCTGCCCTCCACGGGGTCGGAGGGCTGGAAAACGCTGATCCTGCCGATAGTGACGCTTGCCATTCCCATTGCGACCTCCCTGTCGCAAGTGCTGCGGCAAGAGCTGGAGCACATCCTCGAACAGCCATTCATCATCATGGCGCGTGCCCGTGGACTCTCGGAAATCCGCGTGCGGCTCGGGCACGCACTGCGCCACACCCTGACGCCGCTGATTACCCTGTCCGGCTACATCTTCGCCAACCTGCTGGGCGGCGCGGTCATCATAGAAAACCTGTTCTCGCGCCAGGGCATTGGCCGCCTGATGACCAACGCCGTCAACGGCAACGATTTACCGATGGTGCTCGGCATCACCCTGCTCGCGGCGCTGATCTATGTGCTGATAAATTCTTTCGTCGATGTCTTGAATACCATTGCCGTGCCTCGGACGAGGCATTGCGAATGAACCGCAAGCGGCCGCCGGGTTTGCGCGTGAAGCGCTTGTGGCTGGCCCGGGCCTCGATCATCGAGTCGTCGACGCTGGAATGCGAAGAAAGACATTTCTCTCCATGGACTACGCCTTTCCCATTCTCTCTGACGCGCAAGGGAGGGAAAGTCCAGCCTGGAAAGCAGGACTTCGAATAAAACCGCCAACGCCATTTTCCCGTTCAGCCACGCCTCCATGCACTCGGTACGCTTTTTCGGGATTTCCCCCATTCCCGGCGGCGATTTGAGGCGCTCGAAGTAAGGCTCGACTTGCCATCTGTATCGGTAAGCGGAAAGAACCTCGTCCGCACCGACCTCGCCAGGCATTGAGGTGATGAGCACGATGTATTCGTTGAACCGGGCGTGTCAAAAATTCCGTGTGCAAGACTCGACAAGGCCTTCCGCAGTCTCCCGGAAAAGCCCGCACTCATTTTACCCCCGCCTCCCGGTAAAACGCTCGGCATAGAGTATCGCAAACAGGTTCATCGCCTCCTTCCAGCCCGGGCCGGGGCGTTTCCAGTCGGCAGTGATGTTGCGCAGGGCCAGCCAGATCAGTTTGCTGGCCGCATCGTCGTTCGGGAAGTTGATGATCTTGCGCAGCCGGGCATTGACGCTCCCGATCGCGTTGGTGGTGTAGATCGGCTTGCGGATCGGCACCGGGAAGGCGAAGAACGGGATTACCTGCGCCCAGGCCCGGCGCCAGGCGGCGACGAGGGTCGGGAATTTCTGCCCCCAACGGGCCTTCGGCAAAGGCACCGAGCTCGGCCTCTCGCAAGCTCGGCGCCGGGGGCCGTGTAGATCGGCTCGATGGCCGCCGCCAGCGCCTCGTGATCCTTCCAACTGGCGTAATCCAGCCTGTTGCGGATCAGATGCACGAGGCAGGTTTGCTTCCGTCGTGACCGGGAAGACCGCCTCCAACGCCTCC
>JAISNX010000124.1 GCA_031276015.1 Azoarcus sp. | reverse complement strand
TCGCCCCGCCTGACTTGCTCCGTCACCATGCTGGAGAGATAGAACAGCGCCCGCTCGCGCATCTCCGGGATGGGGTTCAGTTGTATTTCGATGTCGACAACATTTTTCCGGGCAGTGATGATCTTCACATCCAGAATGCCCAATTTGTCCTCCGGACGCTCGCCCAGCAGATGCGGGTCGACGATCTGCACGTCGTCGTAGTCCTCCGGCGGCAGGTCGAGCGCCGATTGCAGGAAGCTGACCAGCAGGCGCTTGTCGCTCATCAGGCGCTTGAAAACGACGTCCATGCGGGGTTTCAGGATTTCCCTGGACATGAATTTTCTCCTTCGGCATGTGTGGAAAATGGTCGCGGCATTGTGCGGCAAGCGTTGGCGAGACGCAATGCCGACTTGATTTCTCCGCCAAGAGCTTTTGATTTGCCCATCGCTTATCGCTCACATTCATAAACATACGCGTTTTTATTCTCACGAAAGCCGATCTTCTTGCGTAGTCTTGCGCCGTTCAAAAATCGACGCGCGGCGCGCGAAGACGACGCCATGAATGGGCTGACACTCGAAAACCTTTATTTTGCCTACGACAGTAGCGCCTTGACGCTGGAGAACATCAACCTCGCCATTCCGGCGGGGCAGTTCGTCACCTTGCTCGGTTCCAGCGGCTGCGGCAAGTCTACGTTGTTGCGCTTGCTGGCCGGGCTGCAAGCGCCCACGCGGGGACGACTCGCCTGGCATGGCGAGCCGATCTCCGGCCCCAGCCTGGAACGCGGCATCGTGTTCCAGGATTACGCACTTTTCCCGTGGATGTCGGTGGTCGACAACATCGCCATCGCCATCGGCAAGGCGCGCCCCGCGACGCCCAGGGCGGCACGGCGCGAGGAAGCCGCCGCGTATCTGGAAAAGGTGGGGCTGGCCTCGGCCATCGGCAAGTATCCGTTCGAACTCTCCGGCGGCATGCGGCAGCGCGCCGCCATCGCACGGGCGCTGGCGCTCGGCTCGCCCCTCTTGTTGATGGATGAGCCGTTCGGCGCACTCGATCCGGTCAATCGCGCGCGCTTGCAGGATTTGCTGCTGGAAATCCGGGAAAGTTCGACGCCGCGCAAGACGTTCGTGTTCGTCACGCACGATGTGGACGAGGCGCTTTATCTGAGCGAGCGCGTCGTCATCCTGGGTTCCAGCCCGGGACGGGTGATCGCCGATCTGCCTGTCGATTTCCCCCAACACCACGACCGCCGCGCGCTGCTGACGAGCGACGCATTCCATGCACTGCGCGAATCCGTGGCCGAGACGCTGGCCGCCGATACGCTGCAACGCTTGAGCAGCGTTCCCGCCGCCGCCTGATTTCACCGGAGCACCCAACATGTCCGAAGCCATTGCCATGGACGATCCTTTCCGCGATCCCGCCGCCAGCCAGGCATCGCCGCGCATACCGGCACGTCGCCGCCTGGTGCGCGCGCTGGAATCCTTCAGCATCTGGATCGCGCTGTTCTTCGTCTGGATGCTGGCCGCCGAGTATTTGCCGCTCGGCGACAATCCGCTGATTCCCTCGCCCGCGCTCACTTTCGCGGCGCTGCAGGAGTCGCTGCCCGAGCTGTGGAAGGGGACGATTTCTTCGTTCTGCATTTTGATCCCCGGCTTCTTCCTCGCCAGCGCCGCCGGTATCGCTTTCGGCCTGGCCGTGGGCGCGTCGGTCCGGCTGCAACGTATCTTCTTCCCCTTCGCCCGCGTCGCCGCGCCCGTGCCGCCGACGGTGTACATCCCCTACGCAATCGCCATTTTGCCGACCTTCCGGCTTTCCGCGATCTTCGTCGTTTTCATCGGCGCGTTCTGGCCGGTGTTCCACAACACGGCGGCGGGCGCGGCCTCGCTGGAACAACGTTACCGCGACAATGCCGCCATCCTCGGCCTGAAGGGCTTCGAGTATCACTGGCGCGTCGCCCTGCCCGCCACCTTGCCGCATGTTTTTTCCGGCATGGGCGTGGGGCTGGCGTTTTCCTTCGTGCTGCTCACGGTGGCGGAGCTTTTCGGGGCCAATGCGGGCCTGGGCCGCTTCGTGCAGTTCTATGCGGATTACGCGGATTATCCGCGCATGGTGGCAGGCATTCTTTATACCGGCCTGATTACCTGGCTCTCCATGAGCTTGCTGGAAAAGGCGCGTCATCGCGCCCTTTTCTGGCTGCGGTAGGAGCGCGGACGACATGCGAGGAATGGCGTTGTGCCTGGCCGCCTGCCTGATCGCGCTGCCCGCGCGCGGAGCGCTTTTCGAGCAGGGCGCGGACGATCTCGCCGCGGAGGCGCGCGCCGCCGCCCGCGAGGGCAAGTTGCTCGCGGTGCTTTTCGAGCAAGAAGATTGCGATTTCTGCCGCGCCTTGCGCGAAGTGCTCGCACACGGCAAGGCGGCAAGTTTCGCGCAAGGCTATCGCACGGTGAAGGTCGCCATCGACCGGGCGGAGACGATCACCACGCCGAAAGGCGACAGCCTGCCCTCCGCGCAATGGGCCGAAAGGCTCGGCATCGTCGGCACCCCGGCCTTTGTTTTCTTCGACGGCGGCGGCGCAATCGTCTATCGCCATCTCGGCACGCTCTCCAGCCCTGGGGAATTGATCCTGCTCGGGCGGTTCATTCACGAACAGGCTTATGAGGAAGCGCCGTGGGCGGCATACCGCGACGCCCACGGAACCGGCAACATCAAGTAAGGAGTTTCCATGTCTATCCATTCCAGATTCAAAACCGCCGCCGCGTGCTTGCTCGGCCCGCTGTTGATCGGCCTCGCGGCAAATCAGGCCGTCGCCGCCGAGTCGCTCAAGGTCGGCTACCTGCCCGTCACGGGGCAGGCCAAGTTCTTCGTCGCCAAGGAATACGGCCTGTTCGAGAAGGAAGGGCTGGATGTCGAACTGATCGAATTCCAGAATTCCGCCGACGGCCTCAACGCGCTGGTCTCGGGCAAGCTCGACCTTGCGCCTTTCGGCACCACCGCGCCGCTCGCCCATCTCGCCAAGGGCACGAAGATTCGCATCATCGGCGGCGTCATGGGCGGGGACGTGGCGCTGGTCGCCAAGCCGGAAAAAGCCGGCGAACTCTCGAAGATCGCCAATTTCAAGGGCAAGAAGGTCGCCACCATCCGTTTGTCCACGGGCGATGCGGTGCTGCGCGGCGTGCTCAAGGATGCGGGGCTGGACTGGAAAACCGATCTCGAACTGTTCGAGTTGAAGAACCCGGCGGCGGTGATCGAAGCGGTCAAATCCGGCCAGGTCGATGCCGGGGTGGTCTGGGGGCCGCACGACCTGCGCGCCGAGGATCAAGGGCTGAAGATCATCAGCCGCTCCACCGATCTGCAACCGGGCCATCCGTGCTGCCGCATCCTGGCGATGGATGACAAGGTGAAAAACAAGGCGGCGACGCTGGAGAAATTCATCCGCGCCGTCCTGCTGGCGCAAAAGTACGGCGTGGAGCACCCGAAGGAAACGGTGGCCGCCATCGCCAAGTATGTGAAGCTCGATCCGGCGCTGCTGGCGCGCGCCTACGCCTCGCCCAATCTCGACCAATCCTCCGACCCCAACACCCAGGGCGTGCGGCACTTTGCCGGGGTGATGGTGGAGAGCGGCTTTGTCGACAAGGCTCCCGACCTGAAAACCGGGATATTCACCCCGATCTACGAGCGGGCGCTCGCCCGGCTGGCGCAGGAAAACCCGAACGATCCGTTCTGGAAAACCTTGCAGGATGAATTCAAGCAAAAGAACTGAGCACGCAGGAACACCATGAGTCTGAAAAGTCCTTTCCCCGACGAAGCCATTCCCGACACTAGCCTGTACGCCCTGATTTTCGGGAGTCTCGAACCGCAGGAACGCCAGCGCATCGCCGTGGTGGACGGCGACACGAACGAATCGCTGACTTATGACGAACTCGACCGCCGGATATTGGCGCTGGCGGGCGCGCTGGCGGCGCGGGGCATCGGGCCGGGGAACGTGGTCGGGCTGATTTCGCCCAACACCCCGGCCTTCATCGTGGCCTTCCACGGCATTTTGCGCGCCGGGGCCGTGGTGACGCCGGTCAATGCCCTTTTGACGGAAAAGGAAATCGCCAAGCAACTGGGCAATTCCGGCGCGCAGGCGCTTTTCACCCTGTCTCCCGGCCTACAGAAAGCGAACGAGGCCGCCGCCGAGGTGGGCATCCGCGCCGACCGGGTATTCGTCCTCGACGGCGCGCCGGGAGAATACCGGGAACACCCGACGCTGGCCGACTTGCTGGCGGAAGGACACGCCGCGCCGGAGATCGCCGTCGACCCCGCGAAACTCGCGGTACTCCCCTACTCCTCCGGCACCACCGGCAATGCCAAGGGCGTCATGCTGAGCCATCGCAACTTCGCCGCCAACCTGGTGGCGAACCAACCGCTGATGCGCCTTTCCGCTGCGGAAAAAGTCCTCGCCGTCCTGCCCTTCTCCCACATCTTCGGCATGACCGCCCTGCTCAACCTCTCCCTGTTGCACCGCGCGCAAGTGGTGACGATGCGCCGCTTCACCCTGGACGGCTTCCTGCGCGTGGTGGCGGAGCACCGTTGCACCTACCTCTTCATCGCCCCGCCGCTGGCGGTCACGCTGGCCAAGCACCCGCTGGTGGAAAAGTTCAACCTCACCAGCATAAAGATCATTTATTGCGGCTCCGCGCCGCTCGACCACGACATCGCGATGACGACCGCGCGGCGGCTCAACTGCCGGATACGCAACGCCTACGGCATGACGGAACTGTGCGCGACCACGCACATGATCGCCTTCGACGACGACGAAACCCGGCTCAACTCGGTGGGCATGACCGTGCCCAACATGGAAATCAAGATCGTCGACACCGTGACCGGCCAGGAAGTGGCCTACCCCGCGGCGGGTTCGCCCGAGACCAGCGCGCCGGGCGAATTGTGGTGCAAGGGGCCGAACGTGATGCTCGGCTACCTGAACAACCCCGAAGCCACCCGTGCATCGCTGGACGAAGAAGGCTTCCTGCACACCGGCGATGTGGCGACGGTGGACGGGCGCGGCGTGCTGACCATCGTGGACAGGATCAAGGAACTCATCAAATACCACGGCTACCAGGTATCGCCAACGGAACTGGAAAGCGTCCTGCTGGCGAACCCCCGCATCGCGGATGCGGCGGTCATCGGCGTGACGGACGCGGACGGGCAGGAAATCCCCAAGGCTTTCGTCGTGAAACAACACGATGCGGAAAACCTGACCGCCCAGGAAGTGATCGACTTTGTTGCCGAGCGCGTCGCGCCGCAGAAAAAAGTTCGCGCAGTGAGTTTCACCGACAGCATCCCCAAAACACCGTCCGGCAAGATTTTGCGCAAAGACCTGAAATTGCGGGAAGCCGCCTGAGCACGCAGGAACGCCATGACACAAGATCGTCAATACTGGGACGAAAAACTCGAAACCCAATCGCGCGCGCAATGGGAGGCGCTCAAACTCGGGCTGCTGCAAAAGCATCTGCAACATGCCTACGAGCACTCGCCCTATTACCGGCAAAGTTTCGATGCCGCCCAAGTCCATCCCTCGCAGGTCAAGACGCTCGACGACATCCGGCGCTTTCCCTTCATCGACAAAAAAGTCCTGCGCGACCGCCAGATTGCCGTGCCGCCCTTTGGCGATCTCGTCGCCGTGCCGGAGCGCGACATTGTGTATATCTCGGCCTCTTCCGGCTCGACCGGCATCCCCACCGCCTCGCCCTTCACTGCGGCGGATTTCGACGCCTGGATGGACTACGAAGCGCGCCAATTCTGGTCGTCCGGCCTGCGGCCGACGGATCGTTACTGCCACTCGCTCAACTTCTCGCTTTTCGTCGGCGGCCCCTGCGTGATTGGCGCGCAGAAGCTCGGCGCGCTCTGCATCCACGCGGGCACCGTCCCGTCCGAGCGCCTGTTGAGCATCGTGCGCCAATTCCAGGCCACCGCCATCTGGACGACGCCCTCCTACGCCTGGTACCTGGGCGAAACCGCCATCAAGGAAGGCATCGACCCCCGGAAAGACCTCGGCATCCGGCGCATTTTCGTTGCCGGCGAGCCGGGCGGCTCGATTCCGGAAACGCGCCAGCGCATCGAAACCCTGTGGGGCGCGTCCGTCTACGACTATTACGGCCTTTCCGACATCTTCGGCTCCTGCGGCGGCATGTGCGAAGAAAAGCACGGCCTGCACTGGGCGGAAGACCACATCCTGGTGGAAGTCATCGACCCCGAAACGGGCGAACACGTCCGCGACGGCGAACGTGGCGAACTCGTACTGACCACCCTGAAAAAATCCGCGCGTCCGCTCGTGCGCTTCCGCACCGGCGACATCGTCAGCTTCACCGACGCACCCTGCGCCTGCGGGCGCACCGCGCAGCGCATGCTGGGCACGCACGGACGGCTGGACGACATGCTCATCATCAAGGGCGTCAATATCTTCCCGAGCGACATCGAAGCCATCGCCCGCCGCGACCACGACCTGACCGGCGAATACCGCCTCGTGGTGGATCGCGGCGAAGACCATCTCGACCGCCTGACGGTGGAAGTGGAACGCACGACCGCCGACGACACAAAAGACGCCGAACTTGCGCGTCGTTTCAGCGGCCATCTGAAATCGCTCGTCGGCATCACTGCCCAGGTCGTCGTCCTGCCCCCCGACACCTTGCCCCGCGCCACCCACAAGGCCAAACGCATCGAGGATAGACGGCAACACGTTTGGGCTTGAGCGACCTTCGGAAAGCCGCGTGGGCGACTTCGCGCCGGAGCGCCGGAGCGCCGGATTTGTCCGCTCGATGCGGGTCGGTGTCAAAATGCTGCAAAAGCGGCCCGGTTGCTGCCTTGCTCAAGATCGTGCCGACAGCACTCCATATAATGCGGCTCCGCATGTCAAGACTTCAGCGGCAAGGCATCGACGGCGGGATCGCCGCCGGGCAGGTAGAAGTAAGGGCTTTCCGTCCTGTCCGCCGCCTCGTCGGCTTCCCGTCCCTGCGCGGACGGCGCGAACAACAC
>JAISNX010000041.1 GCA_031276015.1 Azoarcus sp. | reverse complement strand
CGGATTCCTCGCGCTACATGAGTCTGTCGAGATGTTTCGCATCTTGCAGAAAAATGCATCGGGGAAAAAATGAAATTATGATAAAAGATTGTGGGGAAACCTTAGCTTTTGACGAGGGGTGCCTGTCTGTGCGTGACGGCAAGGCAGGCCACGATATTTCGCTTGCGAGAAATGACAAAAACATTCCGGCTTCGGATTGTGTCGGCATCTGAACCGAAAACGCTCTAGCCGCCGCCACACCCCGCCCCCGGATTGCGCGAAGCCATTGAGGACACCCGCCTGCAGCGCAATCTGGTCGGGCCGTTCGACACCGTGGACGAAGCCATGAAGGCTTTGCTGGAAGGCTGAATATGCTCAAAGCAGTATTCGCCTTCGCAATCAAACCTCCGAATTGGCGATGCGCGAACTGGCCAGCGAAAGCCGCGTCGCCAGCACTTCGAGAAACGCCTTGTAGAAGTGCATCCGGCAAGCGTCGGAAGCCTGTTCCAGCGCGCTGGCGTAGATCGTAATCAAGCGCACCGCCGTCACCGCTTCCACCGAAGCGGAACGCACCCCCTTGCCCGCCGAAAACAACGCCACCTCGCCGAAACAATCGCCGGGCATGAAAACACCGAGCAAGGCACCATTGCGCTTCACCCACGCCTCGCCTTCCGCGAGAATGCAAAAGTGATTCCCCGCCTCGCCCTCCCTGAAAATCAGGGTACCGGGCTGGAGTCGGCTCCAGCGCGCGAAGCCGACGGTCTCCCACAAATCCGCGTCGCTGAACTCGCGGAAAAACGCGATGCCGCGCAGGAACTGGAACTTGCGGGTATCGGACAACACCTTGCGACCGGGTTCGATCACACAGTTCCGGAACGCCAGCGTGAGATCGTGCGAAAACTCCGCCCAACTCTGGTAGCGGCGCTCGACATCCTTCTCCATGGCGCGGCCCACGATGGTGCCCAACGCCTCGGGAATCTCCGGCCTGTGCCGGATGACGGGCGGCGGCACCTCGTTGGCGATGCGGTAAACAAGGTTGTAGCGGTTATCGGTCTCGAACGGCAGATGCCCGGTGAGCAACTGGTACATCACCACGCCGAGCGAATAAATATCCGTGCGGTGGTCGAGCGGCATTTCGCGCACCTGCTGTGGCGACATGTAAGCGGGCGAACCGAGATTGGCGATCTGCGTGGAATCGCCCGCCCCCTGGAGCGCGGCCCCGAAGTCCGAAATGCGGATGTCGCTGCTCTCCGGTGTGACGAGCAGGATGTTGGCCGGTTTGATGTCGCGGTGGATGACACCCTTGCGAAAAGCATGGTCGAGCGCGCGCGTGCACTTGAAAACGATCTCGATCACGCGCTCGAAGGGCGCGAGGCTGCCGGGGCGCGCCAGCCGTTCGAGCGTGCCGCCGGGCACATACTCCATCACCACATAAGCCTCCTCGTCATTCACCGCCGCGTCATGGATTTGCACGATGTGAGGATGCGCGAGCTTCCCGGCCAGCGCCGCCTCATTGAGGAAAAGCTGGCGAAAAAGACGACCTCGCCGGGGATGGCGGAAAAAATCGGGTTCGAGCTGCTTGACCGCGACTTCGCGGCGACGGAACGGATCCCAGGCCAGATAAACGTTGCTCGTCGCCCCGGTACCGAGCAGGCGACGAACCTCGTATTTGCCGATCCGTTCCGGCGCGGTCATGGGGTGGCGCTGGCTGCCTTTGCCGCCGCCGCGCGGGCCACGGCAATCGCGGCGCTCACGGCATCCGGCGCGGCCCCGCCCGCGTGCGCCCGCGCAGCGAGCGAATTCTCGATCGTCAGCGCCGCCAGCGCATCAGGGCCGAGCAGCCCCGCCGCGCCGGGAACCGGCCCCACCGCCGCCTTCAGCACATCGAGGTCGAGCCGGGAAAGATCGCAGCCGCGCGCCTCGGCCTCGCGCACCGCCAGCGCCACGGCCTCGTGCGCATCGCGGAAAGGCAGCCCCTTTTTCACCAGCCAATCGGCAAGGTCCGTCGCCGTGGCATGGCCCTGCGCGAGCGCCGCCCGCATGTTGTCCGCCCTCACCCGGATGCCGCCAATCATGTCCGCATAAATGCGCAAAGTGTCGATCAGCGTATCCGCCGTGTCGAACAAGGGTTCCTTATCTTCCTGATTGTCCTTGTTGTAAGCGAGCGGCTGCCCCTTCATCAGCGTGAGAAGTGCCACGAGATGGCCGTTCACGCGGCCCGTCTTGCCGCGCACCAGTTCCGGCACATCCGGATTCTTCTTCTGCGGCATGATCGAAGAACCCGTGCAGAAGCGGTCGGCAAGGTCGATGAAGCCCACGCGCGGATTCATCCACAGGATGATTTCTTCCGACAGGCGCGAAAGATGCGTCATCAGCAGCGCGCCCGCCGCGCAGAATTCGATGGCGAAATCGCGGTCGCTCACCGCGTCCAGCGAATTGCGGCAAATATCCTCGAAGCCCAGATCGGCGGCGACGGATTCGCGGTCGATCGGGTAGCTCGTGCCCGCAAGCGCCGCCGCGCCCAGCGGCAGGCGGTTCACGCGGCGGCGGCAATCGGCAAAACGTTCCGCGTCGCGCCGGGTCATCTCGTAATAGGCGAGCAGGTGGTGGCCGAAAGTCACCGGCTGCGCCACCTGCAAATGCGTGAAGCCCGGCATGGGCGTATCGGCGTGCGCCTCCGCCACATCCAGCAGGCGGCTTTGGAAGGCCACGATCAGCGCAAGCACCTGGTCGATGGCATCCCGCAGCCACAGGCGGATGTCGGTGGCTACCTGATCGTTGCGGCTGCGCCCGGTATGCAAACGTTTACCGGCATCGCCCACCAGTGCGGTCAGGCGTTTTTCGATGTTGAGGTGGACATCCTCGTCGCCGAGATTCCAGACAAACTCGCCGCGCGCGATTTCGTCCGCGATCTGTGCCATGCCGCGCTCGATGGCGGCGAGATCGGCATCCGCGATGATGCCCTGCCGGGCGAGCATCCTGGCATGGGCCAGCGAACCGCGGATGTCCTGCGCCGCCATGCGCTGGTCGAAAAATACCGAGGCGGTATAACGTTTGACGAGTTCCGTCACCGGCTCGCCGAAGCGCCCCGACCAGACTTTGGCGTCGTCGGCGGGCGGGGAAGAGGGGTTGTTTTGTGCGGTCATGAGAGGGTCGAAAAAATACCGCCGGGGCGGCGTGCCGGATTATTCCGATGGCTTCGCGCCGCGAAGGGTTACACCCGGCGCGGCGCAGGGGGGCAAGTATAATCCCCCTCCCCTTTCGCCGACGGCGGCATCTTTCTCCATCGACTTCGGGAAAGACACGAGATCGAATTGGGGCCGCTCACTGCATTGGGCGAGGGAGATAAAAATGAGTGCAGTAATTTTTGAAAATAGTCATGAATATTTTTGAAAATGAGTACAGTGATTTTCAAAAATGGGTGCAGTGATTTTTACGACCCGCCCCACTCGTCCCCCAGCGCGAGTCCGACGACAATGTGTCGTCCGGCGTCATCGGCCCGTGGATTGCCACGCTTCGCTCACAATGACGATTGACTTGACCGGCATTTCCCCAGGCATCAGATTAATAAGGGAACTTCACCATTCCAGTGCGCTGGATTCCGGCGTCAATTCCGCAGCGCGTTGTTTGCCAGGGACGGCTATTTGCGCCGCGATTTCGCGCAGGGCGGGAAATGCCTTGAACAACCGGATTTCGATCTGTGTCACAGCTTCCGGTTTGTCGCAGAGGAAAACATATTCGGCTTCGATGTCGCCATGGCTATCGTTATCTTCCGGCAATTGCCCGGTCGCGGGCGCGCCAGCGGGGGCGAGAAGGTCTTTGGGCAGGTTGTCGGACGCCAGTTCGACCGATGCCAGTCGGCACAAGGCGGCTTTGGGCGGAACGAAAAGGGCTTCCGCCCCGCGCAGTTTCGCGGCCATGGCACGGACTTCGTTTCGCTGTGCATCGGTTCGCGGCGCGTGCTCGAAGGAGAGGAAATTGGCGAGCGGGCTGTCCAGTTCGAGGGAAAGCCGCTGGCCTTCAAGCGCCACGTCCAGCCTGGCGACGCCATGTTCGTGCGGGTCGTGCCCGCGCGCCGGAAGCGCCAGGAGTCCGAGGACAGGGAACAATAGAACGAAGATGTGTTTTTTCATTGTGAAGCCCTCTCTTGAATAAGCTGCACGACTATAGCCGGTAGGCCACGGTGGTCATGAGTTTCGCGGCGAGTTTCATCACCAGCTTGAGCGGAATCGGCAATTCGCGCGCACCCAAACTGACGGCGGTTTCGGCATGGCGGGCCTCGTCCCGCTCCATCTGGCAGACAATGGCGCGCGATTTGCCGTCGCTGGCGGGGAGGACATCGAGGTGCCCGCGCAGATGCGCTTCGACCTGGCGCTCGGTTTCGGCCAGAAAGCCGAGATTCCAGCGGTCGCCGAGCACGCCAGCCGCCACGCCGATGGCGAAGGCACCGCCGTACCACAAGGGATTGAGGAAGCTCTTGCGCCCGCCCAGTTCGTCGATGCGCTGCGCCGTCCAGGCCAGGTGATCGGTTTCTTCGTCCGAAGCCTGCCCGAGCGCGGCACGGATGGCGACATCGCGCGAGGTCGCGGCCTGCCCTTGGTAAAGCGCCTGGGCACAGACCTCGCCGCAGTGATTGACCCGCATCAGCGCGGCGGCGTGGCGTTTCTGCGCGTCGTCGAGTTCCGCTTCGGGAAGCTCGCCGCCGGGCAGGGGCCGCGCAGCGTGGGCGGGCGCAAAAACCGTGCGCAAGGCACGGTCGAATCCGAGTATGGCGCGGTCGATCATGGTACGGCCCCCCGAACCGGGTCGGTAAAGTCGATGTGCTTGCCGCGCAGGCGGGCAAGGATTTCTTCGGGCGTGCGCGCCGGTGCCGCGCCGTCGCATAAATAGTCGTTGGCCAGCGTCGCGCGAGGGTCGTTGCCGCTGTAGCTGAATATGACGGAAGATTTTCCGACGGCGAGCGCGCGCCAGGTGCTGTTCCGGAGCGCGCGCCAGGAGCCATCCCGTTCGAGCCGGGCGTACAGCCTGCTTTCGCCCGTGCCGCAACGGATGCCCTCGAAGGTCGTGGTGCTCGCGCCGCCGCTGCCGCGCGTCACCAGCACATAGCGCACCACGCCATCCCCGCCGATCGAAAGGCTTGCGCCGTCGAGCAGGAAACGGTCGGGGGGATGCGTGTCCACGCGGAATGCGTGCAGCTTGCGTTCGTCGGGCGGCGCGGGCAGCACGTAGTCGGCTTCCCGCCAGCTTTCCCCCGCCTCGCCTTCGCCATTGTCCTGCGCCCATCCCGCAAGCGGCGCAAGGGCCAGCGCCAGGCATACCGGGGCAATCTTCATTCCGTTCGTTCCTCAAGGGCTTCGGCGACGGCCAACCGGTAGCTCTCCGGCGGCTCGACGCGCTGCGGGTGAAACAGCGTGCATGACAATTCGGTCAGGGCGAGCTGATACACGCCGCGTTTGAATTCGATGACCGCATCGAGCGGCACCCAGTAGTCGTTCCAGCGCCAGGCGTCGAACTCCGGGCGCGCGCTGGAGCGCAGGCAGACGTCCGAGTCGCGCCCCACCAGCCTCAGCAGGAACCAGATCTGTTTTTGCCCGCGATAGGTGTTGCGCCACTCCCGCTTGACCCAGTGCCTGGGAACGTCGTAGCGCAGCCAGTCACGGGTACGGCCAAGTACCTTGACGTGCTCGGGGCGCAAGCCGATTTCTTCGTATAACTCCCGGTACATCGCCTGCTCTGGCGTTTCGCCGTGCTTGATGCCGCCTTGCGGAAACTGCCACGAGTGCTCGTGGACGCGCTTTCCCCAAAAGACCTCATCGCGCGTGTTGACCAGAACGATGCCGACGTTCGGGCGATAGCCTTCACGGTCGAGCATGATCGAACCTTTTGAATTCATAAATGTCGGTTGCGATTCTTTCATACTTGGCGGCAGTTTGAAAGGCGAAGCCGTAATGCCCGCCATTCCGGCACCGGGGGCACACTGCTAGAATCGCGGATTCCGACAATGACTTCGCCCTTTCCATGCGCGCCAGCCAGTTCCACCTCAACACGCTGAAAGAAGCCCCCGCCGACGCCGAAATCATCAGCCAGAAGCTGATGCTGCGCGCGGGCATGATCCGCAAGGTTGCCGCGGGTATCTACGATTACATGCCGCTGGCCTTGCGTTCGATCCGCAAGATCGAGGCCATCGTCCGAAGCGAACTCGAGCGCGCCGGGGCGCTGGAAATTTCCATGCCGCTGGTGCAGCCCGCCGAGTTGTGGCGGGAAACCGGGCGATGG
>JAISNX010000027.1 GCA_031276015.1 Azoarcus sp. | reverse complement strand
GCGAGATGCGCGGCGTGCTGGGCGAACATGAGCTGGGTATGCCACTGGCGCTTGTCCTTCATCGGGTCGTAAACGCAAGGCAGCCAGCGCAGGTAGCTGTTGAGCGGCGCGACTTCATCCGCCTCGCGCACCGGCTGCAAACCGGCGTTCAAGAGCACGTTGGAGAGCCGCAGGCCGCGATCGTCCAGTTCCGCCACATCGCGCCCGCGCAGATAGAAGGCGAGCGTCCCCCGGTAGAGCTTGTGGGCGCTGCCGATCAAGCCCCGCGCTTCCTCGACATCCCGCCGGGTCTGCTCCGAGGCCAGGGTTTCGCCCACGTCTTTTTTGGCGAGGTGGTTCAGGTGGGTTTCCAGGATGTCCTGCGGCGTGATGACGAGCGTCAGGCACATCACCGTGTCTTCCGGCAATTGGTCGAAGACCGCGTGGATGGCGTCGCCGCCCTTACGGGTCTCGCCGGTCATGTGGCCGATGGCGAGCGGCGCGCGCAGGCGGTCGACCACCATGACGCGATGCGGGCGTTCGTCGAAAAACCAGAGACCATTCTCCGCGTCCGAACGGGGTTCCGAGAAAAACAAGCGCTGCGCGAAATCCGTGCCGCTGGCCAGTTCGATCTCGCCCGGCTCGCTCATTTCAGTCCCCTCTTCGGGATAGGTGGCGAGGCGGTAGAAGCGCTCCCGGTCTTCCGCTATTTCCAAGCCATAGGCTTGCTTATCGTTCCGGCAGTCTCGGCATGGGTTTGAAACGGGGCAGGTTTTCCACGCGGGCGAGCCAGGCGCGGATCTGCGGATAGGCCGTGAGCGAGATGCCGCCTTCGGGCGCGTGCGCGGTGTAGGAATAGCAGGCAAGGTCGGCGAGCGTGGGCGTGTCGCGGACAAGAAAGCGTCGCCCGGCTAGGTGGGTGTCCATAAACGCGAAGAGTTCATGGGCGATGGCTTGGGCGGCGGCAAGATCGCCGGGCGCGTTGAAACGTTCGATGAGCCGCGCCGTCGCCGGGCCGTTCCTCAGTTCCCCGGCGGCAATCGAAAACCAGCGTTGCGTCGCCGAGAGCGCAAGCGGATACTCCTCCGGCCACCAGCCGCTTTTGGGCGCGTAACGCCGGGCGAGGTAGAGCAGGATGGCGTTGCTGTCGCAAAGCACATGCCCGTCATCGACCAGCACCGGAATCTGTCCCAGGGGATTGAGGCGCAGGAAGGCCGCCGAGCGCCGGGCTTCCGTAGGCGTGGTTTCGTAGGCGTAGGAAAGTTCCAACATCTCCAGCAGCAACTCGACTCGGTGGGTATGCCCGGAAGTGGGGGTGCCGTACAAAATCATGTTCATGTCTATTTCCAATAGCGGGGCCAGGTTTTACGGGTTGCCAGATTGTTGAAAAAGAGTGCGACCAGTACTAGCGCCACCGCGCCCAGTAGCGTGGGCGTCAGCAAGAAACTCCATGCGGGTGCGGAGAGCATGATGATGACGGGGTTCGACCCGGCGGGCGGATGTACCGTCCGCGTCGCCATCATGGTCGAAATGCAAAGACCGACGGCCAGTGCCATGCTCCATCCGTGCGCGCCGAAGAGCGTGAGGCAAAGAAGGCCAATGAAGGACGCAAACACATGTCCGCCGATGACATTCCGGGGTTGGGCGAATGGACTTTCGGGAAAACCGAACAGGAGCACGCAACTTGCGCCAAAGGAGCCAAGCACCAATGGATAGCCGCTCCAGGCAGTAAGAAAGGCAACGAGCGCAATGGCGATCAGTCCGCCCGCGCCGCCCCGCAGGATTTCCCTGAACGGGGCGGCGGGCGGACAAGTTCCACCGCCTGCTCGCCATTTTTCAAGCAGGTTCATGGGAACTCCATCAGTGCATGGTCTTGTTTGTGGAAACCAGGTTTCCTTCCAAATCAAACTTCGGCAATAAGTCGATGCCAATCCATGAGTGCAGCATCGCCGCCCATAAACTGATACCTTCCAAAGCTTTGCTGATGAGTTGCCGTCCTCGGAATGAATCCGGGGTATAGGATGGAATATATTCGAGACCCATGATGCTATGGTGCTCGTCTGCTTCAACATGCACGTCGAAATAAACATCTCCAGCCCCAATGGAATGAAGTTTCGGCGCGACAACCTTGAAAAACTCGTTCGAGCAGCGCTCAATGCCACTATTGAGGCCGACAAGCCATTTCTCACGATCCTGCCCCAAGGCTATTTGGTATGCGTAATTGACGCAGGCATTTGTTTCAAGCGTTGGAATCACGGACGCTATTTCATCTGACGAAGAAAGAATGCCATGCCTGAGCATCCATTTCATGAGCATTATGTGGTGTTCAGCCTCGCTAAATGCATGCTTTGCGTAGAATGGCATCATGAAGTTTTCAGACATCGAGCCTAGCGCCAGCATTAATCCCATTACCTTTGGAAAGGTCGCGGAATGATAGTATAATTGTATCGCCGCTGGTTTGAATTCGAGAGGTGACTTGATTTGCTCAAACCACGAGAAGAATGGGAGTTGCAATACTGCGTTGCTTGCGCGATAAATCGGTTTCGCGATCCACGAATGTTGGGAGCGTAGCGCATTCAGCACAGCGGGATCGATTTTTTCATAACTGGTAGGTGCGGCGTAACTCATGGAAAGACTCCTAGAAGTCAAGGGGACACGATGGTTCGTGCCCCCTTAACAATACGGACAGGTCTGTATACTTCAAAATACTTAATTATAATAAACATATACGATAAAGTAATCAAAGCTTGCGATGAATGACAAAAGGCAAATTATTCTGAATACCGCGCTCACGCTATTTCGCGCGCACGGTTATCGTGCGATCGGCATCGACCGCATCCTGGCTGAATCCGGCGTGGCGAAGATGACGATGTACAAATATTTCCCGTCGAAGGACGCGCTCATCCACGCCGTGTTGGAAGAACGTGACCGGGATTTCCGGCAATCGTTGGAGGTGTTCGTGGACGCTTTCGCCGCGCCAGACGAAAAATTGAGGGCAATTTTTCTCTGGCATGAGCGCTGGTTCAAAAGCGACGATTTCAACGGCTGCATGTTCATCAACGCAGCCGCCGAGTTTCCAGATCCCGCGCACCCGGCCCGTCAGGCCGTAATCGAGCACAAAAGCCGGATACAGGCTTTCGCGACCAGCTTGCTGCGCACGTGGCCGACCGGCGAAGAGACATCGAAACAGTTGGCGGCACAATTCTCCATGCTACTGGACGGCGCGATCGTCTCCGCCCAGATGACAGGCGATACCACCGCCGCCCGTCTGGCCTGGCAATCCGCCACGACCCTGCTCCATGCGGCGGGGCTTGTCATTGAAACGAACGTTTCTTTTGATGAATAAAATCATAAAAGGCTATAAGCCGAGGCGCATGTCGCGGTCGGTGAAGATCACGCGCTCCTCGCCCACGACAAGCGGCACGGCGAGCGGCAGGCGCTCCCAGCGCAGGACTTCCAGCGCGTGCGCGAGCGGCGCGAGGGCGCACAGGATCGGGATGAGGATGGCTTTTTTCATGGGGTCGCTCCCGGTGTCCGGGGCGTAGCTCTGGGCGAGGCGAGTTCGGGTGGCGCGATGCGCTCGGGCAGGCCGTCGAAGCAGTCGATGACCAGGCCGAAGGGATTCTTTTCCGGGGCGACGTCCGCGCGCGCGACCTTCAGCGGATAGCGGATCAGGGCGCGCTTGACCTGCTCGGCGCCGAAGTACTCGTCCGCCGTCACGTCCAGGGTAACGATCCAGTCCCGGTCGGAGACGCTCCTGACCCGCAGGGCGGGATCGTCGCCGTAACCGCGTCCGGGAATCTCGTGGATGCTGCGCACCCGCTGGCGCAATTCGCCCGCCGTCTGCCGGTAGCTGTAGTCGTTGTGCAGGAAGGCCCGGCATCCGGGCGTGAAATAGGCGGAAAGACGGTGGATGTTCTTCGCGTAGTCTTCCCCGCCATTCACCGGCCAGCGTTGCATCTGCTAGGAGACGGGGCTTTATTACAATCGGTGGCGGTTTTATGATCCGTTGCAGGGGCGGTATGTGACGCAAGACCCGATTGGGCTTTTGGGCGGGGTGAATGGCTTTGTTTATCCGACCAATCCGGTGCAGAGGGTCAATCCGTTGGGCCTACTAGACGGCACCGACGTCCTAGAGGCGAGCAAGAACGTAAGTAGTACGATCCTTCCTCTGTCAGCAGGCGCAATAGAGGCAGCAGGCAATGATGCGCTTGTGGGGGGCGTGGCAGCGTATAAAGCAATGGAGATACGCGCCCGCACAGACTATAATTGGTATAAGAGAATGTATTTATCACCAGGGGTAGAAGAACATTACGCTTTTCAACCAAGTGCATTTGAGGACGCATGTATTTTTCAAAAGGTCTCTCAAAATAAATGGGAGGTTCTCGACGAACTTAACGAGGATGGTTCCATCAAGAAGAAAGCTAAGTCCTTTGAGGAGCAGTTTGCTGCTCTTGCTATAGAGTGCATGAAGAAGTAAAACGTACCTCATGAATCGCGCTCTAGAAAACTTTCTGTACAGAAACCCACGCCGTCAGACCATGATGCGATGGTTCCCGCGCCTATTCGACTGCTGCGGATCTTTGTTTTGCGTCTTCGCAGATTTGAGTAGCCGTGGCGCGTGGCCAGATGATGTCGCCGTTGGCATTCAGCAAGACTTCCGCACCGCAGACCGATGCCAGTTTGACTACGACCTGGCCGTTCCGGTTGATCCAGGCAACTTCCCTGTTTTCCAAGACCATCGCCAGACCATTGGTGTCGAAGTCAAATGTCCCGTCAAAGCGCAGCGGGATGACTTCTTCGCCCTTCTCATTGATGTAA
>JAISNX010000169.1 GCA_031276015.1 Azoarcus sp. | reverse complement strand
TGCTCTGCTCTGCTCTGCTCTGCTCTGCTCTGCTCTGCTCTGCTCTGCTCTGCTCTGCTCTGCTCTGCTCTGCTCTGCTCTGCTCTGCTCTGCTCTGCTCTGCTCTGCTCTGCTCTGCCGGGAAGCCGGAAACTTCGATGACGCGCACGAGGTTCTTTTCATTGACCACCAGCAGGCGCTGCCGCCCGGCATCCCAGGCAAGCCCCTCGAAACCGCGATTGCGTTTTGCTTGCAGGACGCCAAGCTCCAGTTGTGACATGTCGTTCGCATTCAGTTCCCGGGTGGCCGCATCCAGCCTGGCCCAGTAGATCCGTTGGCAACACTCGTCGGCCAGCGCGAACATCTCGCCCTCGATATGGGCGATACCCTCCAGATCACTCATTCCGACGACCGGGATTTTCCGCAGCATTTCGCCCGTCGTCGAAAGCTCCACGATTTGCGCCGGACGGTTGGTGGTCATGAAGAGGGTCTTCGTCAGCGGGTTGTAGGTCAGCGACGAAGCCTGCGAGGACACCCCCACAATGGGTTTGGCTTCGATCACGGCCCGGTATCCCTCCAGCCCGATTCTCTTCGTCGACACCGGCTCCTGCGCCGCCCAGACCGCGACTCCGCGCAACGCAAGTGCCTTGCCCAAATAACCATCCCCAAGACCGCGAACAGCCAGCGAGGCGCTTTTGATTTCAACAGCATTTTCCCTCCTGAAACTCCAAAGAAACCCGAATTCAAGCAAAGCAAGAAACGGGGGCCATTTTGGCATGATGTGGGTGTCGAATCCGATAAGCGAGAAGCGAGAAGCGAAAATCGACGCGCGGCGAGTATGTGGTCGACGACCTGGCAATGCATCGCTGGTATCGACAACGGTGCGAAGCGGGGAAATGGCCGCCCACGGGCGATTGACAGGCAGTAGCTCCGCGCCAGATCGCCCCCGATCTTTTGCGAACAAGTCGCTCAACATAAGGCACAATCGCGTTTCCCATATCTACCGCCTACGCTCATGCCTGTTGCCAGAAAACGCCTGCTCCGGGTTTCGCTCGTGGCCGGAGCCGTCGCGCTGGGGGTTTACCTCCTGTTGCGCCTGCCGCCGTTCGCGGGCCGGATCGAAGCCTTCAATGCCGACATCAGCCTCCCCGACGCGCTGATACGCAGTTACAGCCTCTCCCGGCTGCCTGCCGATCTGTTGCGGGTGCCGCTCGCCCGCGATGTGCTGACCGAGGATTTCGTCGCTTATTACGAGGAGAACGAGGGACGGCTGGCGCTCTCCGGCACCGTGCGGCGCATCGCCTACGAGCACAAGCTGGATTTGCCGGGAAGGCTGATCGAATCCACGCTCGACGAGCCTGCCGAGGTCGCGCTGTGGCGGGGCACGGACGGACGTTTGCGGGATTTCGTCATCGTGATGTCGCGCAATACGCTGGCGCGGGCAATCCAGATGCTGCTTCCCGTCATCGGCAAGGCCACCGACGCGCAAATCTCGAAGGCGGGCAGGCTCGACGGCAGCGATGCGGAGATTCTGGTGGTGGAATACGGTTACAGGCATCGCCTGTTGCTGCTTGCCAAGGGCGAGCGGATCGTCGTGCTGTCTAATCCCGGCATGTTGTTCGCGTCCGATGGGGAGCACGCGGATAAGCCCCCGGTGCAATCGACGGAGGCGGCCAGGTTCATCCGAAAGTTGCTCAACAGCAGCGAGGCCATGTCGCCTTTCGCGCGCAAGTTCCGCCTCGGGAAAACGCCACTCGAAAAGAAGCACGAGCTGATATTGGGTGCGCGCGTGTTCACTTTCGGCTACGACAATTTCACGCCGGGGCTGGCGGCCTTGAGCCTGACGTTCGACGACAGGGGCGCGTGGCAAAGCGCGGCGCTGACCAGCGGCGGCCCGGTTTCGGGCGGCGGCGGCAAGGAACTCTGGGCGGATCTGCCGCACGGGCCGAGCCTTTGCGCAAGCCTGCCAGTGAATTGGGCGCGGGTCTCGCCGGTGCTGAAAAAGTTCAATGCCAGTCTGGAACACCCCGCCGCGCCGACGTTGTTTACCGATCATTTCGCGGGTCCCGCCGCGGTCTGCTGGTACAAGGATTCGCGTCTCTATACGCCGCTTTTCGCAGCCCGCCTGAAATCCGGCATGAACGAGAAACAGGCCAGGGAGTTTTTTTCGATTGCGGATTCGGCCATCGCCGGTCAGGGCGAGGTGTCTTTCGACGCAGAGAACGGCGTCGTGCAATGGCAAGGCACGGTAGTGTCGCGCTTCGGCGTAGCGGATGAAAACGGCGGCCCGCGCAGCTTGAAACCGGCGCTGGCGCTGCATGGCGACGTCGTGTTCTTTTCGCCCGACGCGGCATTGGTCGGGAATGCGCTGGATGTCGCCGCCAAACGCTATCCGGCGCTCGACAACAGTTTCGCCAGAACCGGCGGCAATACGCTGGCCTTTGTCGCGCCGCAGGCACTCGCCGCCCTGTTGCGCGACGAGGCGCTCGCCGCCCTGCCCCGCAACGAGGAAGCCGTGTTTCGCAATGCCGCCGATGCGTATCTCCTGCCGAGGCTCGACGCATTGGCACGCTATCCCTCGCAGCGCATCAAGCTGGCGAAGGGGAGGAGCCGCAACACGACTCATGAATGGCGCGCGCTGGAATGGGAACCGGGCAATTCCCTGCCGGAACCGGGTAATTCCCTGCTGGAACCGGGCAGTTCCCTGCTGAAACCGGGCAGTTCCCTGCTGGAACCTGGCGATCCCCTGCTGGAACCAGGCAATTCCCTGCTGGAACCGGGCGATCCCCTGCCCTGAGCGTGGAAAGCCGGATATGAATCCCGCTTTGTCGCGCCGATGCTTCTGCCGGGCGCTTGCCGCGTTGTGCGCCGGTTTGTCCATGCCCTCGCATGCCCTGCCCGCGGCCTTGCCGGGCGAAAAGAGCACCGTGCCGCCGCGCCGTCTGGATGCTCTGCAAAACCGCGCCTTGCGGGCGTGGATCGTGCGCATCGCGGAGGAACAGCTTCGGCGCGGCCCGACGCCACGCTGGACGCACCGCGACTGCGCGGGCCTTGTCCGCTTCGCCGTGGCCGAGGCGCTCGCCGATCACGATACGCGCTGGCGGCGGGCGATGGGCATCGGCGGACGCCTGCCGCCCGATCTGGTGCCGGAAGATGTTCGCCGCGAATTGCGCCACAACTGGAAACGGCCCGACGGCAGCGAAGGAGCCTACGTGAACGCCATCGGACTGGTGCAGGAAAACAGCGTGCTGGCCGGGCGCGATGTCTGGCGCGCCCGCCCGGCGGATCTGCTGTTTTTCGACCAGGGGGCGGAGCAGCATCTGATGCTCTGGACGGGCCGCCGGATCGTCTATCACAACGGCGCGCGCCCGCGCCCCGGCGACGACGGCATGCGCGCAGCCTCGCTCCCGGCGCTTTTGCAATGGCCCGACACGCGCTGGCGGCCCGAACCGGAAAATCCGAATTTCGCCGGTGTTTTTTCACTGGCTTTCCTGAGCTGACGACGACAATGACAACCGTATTCAAGTTTCCGCACGCGGCACTGGCCATCTGCGCCCTTCTGGCACTGCCGCCCCTGGCGGCGCAGCAGGACGTGGGCGGGGGCAGCGGCTATGTACCCTCCGCGAGCGAGCCGTTTTTCGTGCTGACCGACACGCAGTACGGCACCGCCGACGAGGCTTTGCTGAGGGTCGAAGTCCCGGCCTCGGGCGGCAAGGAGGCGGCGGCCCGGTACGGCGGCATCGACATCGCGCTTTACCGCGTGCCCGAGCCGCTCGCCTTCCTGAAGGCGCAAAAGAACCTGCATCGCATCGACGTGGCGGCGCGCCCCCGCGATGAGGGCATCGCCAATACGCTTTCTTATTTGTGGAGCAACGCCTGGAACAAGTCGCGCCGCGCCTGGCGCGATCTTTTCTCGCAGAATGCCAAGCTGTCGGTGACGGAAACGGCTCCGGCGCTGAAAACCGTGCTGAAGCAGCCGGATTACCAGCCCAGCCTGAACTTCAAGCCGCTGGAAGGCTTCGAGTTTGTCGACCGCTTCCGCTATCCGCTGATGGCGGCCAAACCCATCGACCCCTTGGAAGGCAAGGCGGGCGTGACCCTGGCCGGTTCCAGCAGCGGCTTTCTCCAGAAGAACGAGGGCAATTTCTACGTACCGCTCGGCAAGCTGCGGGCAGGGCTTTACATCGCCGAGGCGGTGCTGGGCACGCATCGCGCCGTGACGCTCGTTTTCGTCTCCGACACCGTGGCCGTCACCAAGCTGGCTTCCGGCACGCTCACGGTGTGGACGGCGCACCGCCTGGATGGCCGTCCGGTGCTCGGCGCAAACCTGCAATGGACGGACGGACGCGGCGTACTCGCCTCGGCCAGCACCGACGCGGACGGACTCGCCACGCTCGCGCACGCCAGCCCGGAGCGCACGTATCTGCTCGGGCAAGACCCCGCGGGAGGCGTTTTCGTCTCCGAGAATTTTTATTACGACAGCGAAATCCACGACACCAAGCTCTACACCGTCACCGACAGGCCGCTCTACCGGCCCGGCGATGAAGTCCGGCTCAAGTTCCTGGCGCGCGAATACCGCGCCGCCAACCAGTCCTCGCCCGCACCCGCCGGAGAACTCGCGGTCAGCGTCATCGACCCCAACGGCGCGCCGGTCTGGACGAACACCGCGCAGTTCGCCGCCGGGCAGGGTGGCGACACGGTATTTCACCTGGCGGACGATGCGCCCGCCGGAGGTTATGAAATCCGCGTCAAGTATCGGGGCAGGACATACGCCTCGGCCTTTCGCGTGGCGGAATACGTAAAGCCGCACCTGGAGATAACGATCGTCCCCAGACAGGAGAACTTCAAGACCGGCGAACCCGTCTCCGGCACGATCCGCCTCAGTTACCCGAATGGCGATCCGGTGAAGAACGCCGCCATCGAACTCAGCCTGCGCGCGCAGACGCTGAGCATGGTGCAGGGCGAATTGCGCTACGGCGGACAGTTCCCCGTGCAACTGGCGACGGCGAACCTGAACACGAACGATCGGGGCGAAGCCCCCTTCTCGCTGCCCGCCGCGAAGGAGCCTTCGCGGCTCATCCTTTCCGCGCTGGCGACCGACGGCGCGGCCCACCGTGTGCGGAAAACCAGCGAACTGCTGGTCGAGCGCGCCGCCGCGAACTGGAAGCTGACAGGCGAGCGCAGGTTTTCGATGCCGGGCGAGGCTGTGACTTTCCGCCTGGAGCCGGAAAACCCGGACAGCGAAAACGTCGCCCCGCCCGCGTACTGGGAAATCGTCCGCCTCGAAGACCAGAGCAAGAAAGGCGGCAAGTTCGACAGCGCCGCGCGCGCCTGGTTGCCGGAACTGGACAGGCCCGGCTCTTACTCCCTGCTGCTGCGCGATGCGAAAGGCAATCTCGTGGCCGCCGCCGCGCACTGGGTCGGCGGCGGGCAGGACGGCGACACGCAAGGCGTCCAGGCCGTGCCCGGCACCATCGAAATGGTCGTCGACAAGGAACGCTACCAGCCCGGCGAAACCGCCGAAGTGCTGGTGACCTTCTCCGAATCGGTCGACGAAGCCCTGCTCACGCTGGAGCGCGACCGGGTGGAAGCCACCGCGCTGCTCACCGCCGCGCAGGAAGGGGATGCCTCGTGGATCGACATCGAACGCCTCGGCCCGAAGCAATGGCGCGCGCGCATCCCCATTGCCGGGGATTACGCGCCGAACATGACCTTCTCGCTGGTGTACGTCCACAAGGGCGAATACGTTTTCCAGAACGCCGGGCTGGTGGTCGCCGCCCCGCGCCTGGCGCTGGACATCAAGACCCCCAAGGCGGTCGCGCGGCCCGGCGAAACGGTGACGGTCGACATCCACACCAGCCTGAAGGGGAAACCCGCGCGGGCGGTGCTGACCGTCTCCGTCGTCGACGAAATGATCTACGCCCTGCAACCGGAGATCGCCCCCGACATCGTGGAATTCTTCCAGCACGTGCGCCGCAACAACGTGCGCACCGATGCCAGCCTCAACTTCATCACCTACGACGAAGCCGCCGACTACGCCCGCGACGCCGCGCGCCAGCCGCCCGCCCGCCATCAATACAACGAACGCGGCGTCAAGGTGCTGGAACGCGCCCGCCGCGACGACACCGACACCGCAGCCTGGCAACCCGCCCTGCTCACCGACGAAAACGGCCACGCCCGCTTCAGCTTCAAGATGCCGGACGCGCTCTCGCGCTGGCGCATCACCGTGCGTGCCGTCTCGCTGGACGACACGCTCGCGAGCGGTGCCTACGGGCAACGCGCCGCCTGGGTGCAGTCCGACAAACCGCTGTACGCCAAATGGACTTCGCCCGCCTGGATGCGCGAAGGCGATGCGCCCGTCGCCTCGCTGGCCGTGTTCAACAACACCGACGCGGCGCGCGAGGCGGAAATCGTCCTCAAACTGGCGCAGAAAGAAATCGTGCAAAAAACCCGCCTGCCGCGCGGCCTGACCTACCTGCCCTTCAAGCTGCCGCCCTTTACCGGCACGCAGACGGCGCGGCTGGAAGTGCGCGAGGCGGGCACGCTGGCCGATGTGCTGGAAACACCGCTCACCGCCCACCCCGCCCAGTGGCGCGGCATCCGCGAACAGGCGCTCGACATCGAACGCGGCGCGGCATCCCTCGAACTCCCCGCCGATGCCCGCCGCCTGAGCCTGCGCCTGGCCGCGAACGGCAGCGAGCACTTCCTGCGGATTGCCGATTCGCTGATCGAATACCCCTGGGGCTGCGTCGAGCAGACATCGAGCCGCCTGATTCCGCTCGCCATCGTCACGCCGCTCCTGGCCGCCGACCGCACGAACGGCAAGACCGCCCCCCTGTGGCAGGCGCTCTCCAGCCAGCGCCAGCGCCTGGCCGCGCTCGCTGGCCCCAATGCCGTTTTCGGCTGGTGGGGGCACGGCAGCGAAGGCGACGCCTTCATGACCGCCTACGCCTACTATGCCGACTGGCACGCCGCCCGCGCGCTCGGCATCTCCCTGCCCGCCGGGCACTGGGAACACGTCCTCGCGGTTTACCGGGATCACGCCGCCCGCGCGCCCGTGCTGCATCGCGCCCTCGCGCTGTGGTTCATCCAGCAGATCGGCCTGCCCGTGCGCACCCAGGCCGAAGGACTGCTCGCCTCGCTGGATGCCGCCCAAAACGCGGCGGGCGACACCGAGGCGGCGGACAGCCCCATCCTGGGCGAACCGGATTCCGCGCTCGGCCTGGCCTATGCGCGGATGCTGGCCTCCCTCATCGCATCGGAAGCCGGTGTCAAGGCAAAAGCCGCCGCGCCCGCAACGACATCCCGTCCCAAACCCGGCGGCGCAAAACAGCGCGCCCAACAACGCGCCCACCGCACGAAACCGGCGGAACCCCGCAATAACGCCCCCTCCCCCGCCGCCGACACGGCGCATGCCGATGCGGTCAAGACCCTGCAAGCCAGCGGGCTGCCCTCGGCGCGCGCCCTGCTCCTGCTCGCGGGCATACTGAAACCGGCGGAAGCGCCCGACATCCTCGCCGACGCCACCGAAGCGACGCCGACCATAGACCGCGCGCTGACGCTGGTCTGGACGCGCAAGGCGCTCGGCGGCGACTTCCGGAACGACATCGCCAGATTCAAACCCGAGGGCGGCAAATGGTTGACCACGGAAACGCGCTTCGGCCAGGCCGGATGGCGCTGGCCCGCCAATACCGCCCTGCCCGCCACGCTGCGCATCGGCAACGCGCCCGCCCGTCTCACGGCGATCCTGCGTTACGAAAGCGTGGAGCAAGGCGAAAGTGCCCTGCCGGTCGACATCGCGCGCACGCTGTACCGGCTGGAGCGCCGCGAATTCAAAAAAGGCGTCGCCACCTACGCGCCCGTGCCCGTCAAACCCGGCGAAAAACTCTCGGCGCAGACCCTGTATCTCGACGAAATCCGCCTCTCCTCGAAAACGCCCTACCGCTACGGCCTGGTCGAAGCACCGCTGCCGCCCGGCGCGGCCATCGAACGCAGCACCTGGGGCATCGAACTGCTCGAAGGCGATGGCAAGCAGAAAACCCCCCTCGACAGCAGCCATGCCGAGGAACACCCGGATCGCTACGGCGTGCCGCTCGAACACCTCCCCGCCGGACAGGAAATCATCCTGCGCAACCTGCTGCGCGTCGGCCAGAGCGGCAGCTTCGCCCTGCCCCCGGCGCGTTACCACCGCATGTACGCGCCGGAGCGGAAAGCCTATGCCGAAGGCGGCGGCACGGACTGGGCCGTGGACTGAGTGTTTCCTGATTAAATGATTACAGAATTCAGAAAACAGCAAATCATTACCTCGTCAAAAGCGAAGCGCGGCGACGTGGCAATCCCTCCACCTCGTCATTGCGAGGCGCGTAGCGCCGTGGCAATCCAGAAACCGCATGGATTGCCACGGGCCTTCGGCCCTCGCAATGACGAAAAACATTCCCGTCGGAAATGTCAGCATTTGAACAAAAAACGCTCCAAACGGCGCGGAGCATGACGGTGTTCCGGCCCGGGCGCACACACGTTTCAATCTGGCGCGCGGCGCTCCCGCTCATCGCCCTGTGCTGCGGCCCCGGCGCGCACGCCGCCGAAGCGGACAATGCGCTTCCGGCGCTGGAAATCCTCTGGGACGGCGGCAACGGCAAACTGGAATGGCGCACCTTCGACGCTGCGGGCAATCAGGCATCACCTTCCCCGCGCGAGAGGAATGTTTCCCCTGACAAGAAGGTCTGCCTTCCTGACAAGAAGGTCTGCCTTCCTGACAAGAAGGTCTGCCTTCCTGACAAGAAGGTCGTCCTTCCTGACAAGAAGGTCGTCCTTTCTGCCAAGAAGGTCGTCCTTCCTGACAAGAAGGTCGCCCTTTCTGCCAAGAAGGTCAGCCTTCCTGCCAAGAAGGTCAGCCTTCCTGACAAAAAGGTCAGCCTTCTTGCCGGGAATGTCGCCCCGCCCGGCCAGAACAAAGACAACCGGAAGCCGGGCGAAGACCCCCTCCCCGACCCGCACGCAGCCCGTGCCCCGCTCGGCAGCCTGTGGAAACTTTTCGTTTACCTCTGGCTGCGCGAAGAACGTCACCCCGCGCCGGATTACGTCTGCACCGGCGCGCGGGGCGCTTCCGCCGCGGCCCGCGAACATCGCGCGGAAGAAGCCTACTGCTGCGCCCCCGGCCAGGGCATCGGACGCGACGCGGCGCTGCTGCGCTCCTGCGGCCTGTTCTTCTCGCCCGCCCGTCTCGGCATCGACCCGTCGGCATGGCGGCGGTTCTGGGAAGCCCGCCCCGGCGTGCGCGAACATGCGCCATGGCTGGCCGACTCCGGCGCGATGAAGCCGGAAACCGTGGTTTCCCCCGCCAGCATCCTGGCCGCGCTCGCCGCCGCACCCACCCGCGCGCGCGAAGATGCCGCGAACGTCCTGCTCGCGCGCCTGTTCAACGCCGGGACAGCCCCCACCCCGACGGCACTCGTGCAGGGCACGGGCAGCCAGTTGCGGATCAAGACATTCTCCTGGCACCGCCCCGGCAAACCCGGCACCCGCTACGGCGGCGGCGCGGGCTGGCTTGGCAACGGACGGCCCGTCTGGTTCGCGGGCGAAGGCACAGGGCAACAAGTGATGTCGCGCCATGGCGCAACCCTGGCCGCCGCCCTGTCCGGAACGCTCTCGCCGGAAAACACCGCCCCGGCACCCGGCTGCGTCAAAGTGAACTTCTTCGCGCGCTACCCCTTCACGCTCGAACAGGCGGGCGGCAAACCCGCCCCGACGGGCATCCTGCATGGCCGCTACGCTGCCCGCTTCCGGAATGGCGTCTCCATCCCCGTCACCGCCAACGGCGAACTGCACCTGACGCGGGAACATGACGGACGCGAACGCCTCGAAGGCCGCTTCGGCCTCGACGACTACGTGGCCCGTGTCATCGAACGCGAAGCCGACGCCACGCAAACCGAAGCCGCGCGCGCCCTGGCGGTCGTCATCCGCAGCTACCTGCTGAACGAAGCGAAAAAACAGGGCAACTGCCTCGCCATCGACGACAGCAGCCGCACGCAACGGGTATCGCCCAACCCGCCCGGCCCGGCGGCCCGCGCCGCCGCCGGATTCAGTGCCGGACTCCGGCTCGTTGGCGTACCGGTCACCTATCACAGCCACACCCCCTCGAAAAACCGCATGGCCTGGACTGAAGCCGTCGCCGCCAGCCGCGCCGGGGAAGCGTGGGACATCCTCTTGCGCAAGGCCTTCCCCGACGCCGACCTGACGGCGATGCACGACCCGGCGGGCCTGCCCTGCCAGCCCTTCGCCGAAGCCGAAACCTGGCTCGCGGCGCGCGCGCCGCAATGGCATCGCATCCTGCAAGAACGCCTGCGGGGCTTCGCGCCGCCCGCCGCGCCGCGCGTCTGCCTGCTGCCTTACGGCACGCCGTTTTCCGAACAGGACAGAAACCGCATCCATGTGCGCGGACTCCGGACGGTCGAAGACCGCCTTGCGCTCGCGCACGAATACCTGCACCTCGGCCTGCGCCACCACCCTTCCGGCCACGACGAAGAACTCATCGAACGATGGGCGCGCGCCCTGACCCTTGGAGACCCCCATGAAACCGCTCTTTTCCGCTAAAAACCGCCTGCCCGCCGGACTGCTCGCGGCGATGCTCTCCGGCCCGGCGCTGGCCGGACTGGATGCCCCCATCAACGGCTGGCGGCAGGGCGATCCCGATGCCTCCCACATCCAGACAGTGAATTACCCCGCCGTCACCCCCGGCATCGACCCCGATACGCCGGAAAGCAGCCAGATTCGCGGACGCATCCGCGCGCAGGGCAAAGAAACCGTCACCCTCGTCGTCAACGGCAATGTCATGCCGGTGCGGATCGACGAAAACGGCGCTTTCGCCCGCCCGTACAGTTTCGGAGCCGGTTCCAACAGCGTCGAAGTCATCGGCGACGAAGAACGCCTGCACGCCCAGTTTTACCAAAGCGCGAACGGACAGGCCGAATCCCGGCTGCGCATCCTGCTCAGTTGGGATACCGACGGCACCGACCTCGACCTGCACATCGTCACGCCGCGCGGTCAACATGCCTGGTACGGGCAACGCGCCATCGACGGCGGCGCGATCGACATCGACGTCACCACCGGCTACGGCCCGGAAATCTTCGCTTCCGCCGCGCCCGAGAAGGGTCTCTACCAGGTCTACGTCAATTATTACGGCGGCAATGGCGGCGAACTGACCATCGCCCGCCTTGCCGTCATCAGCAACGAAGGCACGGCGCACGAAAAACGGCAGGAATTCAGCTTCCCGATGCGCTTCGCCGGAGAGCTTGTCCTGGTGCGGCAGTTCATGTACCCATGATCCCGCCCTACCCCATGATCCCGCCCTACCCATGAATTCCGCCAGCCAGTCGGTCAAGGGCCGGGGATTCCTGGTCTGCCGACAGGTGTTTTCCATAAATGCCGACATCCGCCATTGTGGACCGAGGATGAAGCAATCCAACGGATTGGATTGCCACGGCGCTACACGCCTCGCAATGACGAATCTCCCACCCCGTCATTGCGAGGGCCAAAGGCCCGCGGCAATCCACACGGCGGCGGCTATCCGTACTTGTCGCGTTCCGCCTGATTATAAACTGGAGTGATGAACAAATCAGGATGTTGATCGTACCATGACGCGAGGGCATTGATGGGAGATTGATGTCCGATGGCCTGTTGCGGAATGAAGTG
>JAISNX010000167.1 GCA_031276015.1 Azoarcus sp. | reverse complement strand
ACCACGCAAGGCCCCCGGCTGGAAACCTCCGCCGAAATCGACCGTTTCGAGCGCGACGGTGCCGACGTGATCGGCATGACCGGCATGCCCGAGGCCGTCCTTGCCCGCGAACTGGAACTACCCTATGCCGCGATCAACGTCGTCGTCAATCATGCGGCCGGGCGCGAAGCGAGCATGCGGGGCATCCACTTGGAAGGCATCGAACAGGTATTGCAGGATGCCATGCTGCGGGTGCGCAAGGTGCTCGCCCGCCTGTGCCAGCCATGACGGTCGGCGCGTTTTTCCAGACCATGAACACGACAGACTCCTGAACGACGATGAAAAAACTCGAAAACCACTTTGAACACTTCCTGTTCGCCAGCCGCTGGCTGATGGCCCCGATCTATCTCGGCTTGGTGCTGGCGATGCTGGTCTTGCTCGTCAAGTTCGGCAAAGAGATCTACGGCATCTTCACGGTCGTTGCCACCACCTCCAGCGCCACGCTGATTACCGGCGTGCTGTCGCTGGTCGACGTCGCACTCATCATGAATCTTCTCATCATCATCACGTTCAGCGGCTACGAGAATTTCGTCTCCAAGATGGAAGATTTGCACGATCACGAAGACCGCCCGGACTGGATGGGGCACATCGGCTTTTCCGACCTCAAGATCAAGCTGATCGGCTCGATTGTTGCCATTTCGGGGATAGAACTGCTCAAGGCGTTCATGAGCGTCGACCAGCATACCGACCGGCATTTGTCCTGGATGGTCGGCATCCACGTGACCTTTCTGTTCTCCGGGGTGTTTTATGCACTCATGGATCGCCTGAGCAGCGGCAAGCACTGACGACACGGCCCGTGCCTCAATCTGGTATGACGGCATCTTCCGCCGGGCGATCATCCGGCGCGGAAAAGTCGATTTCTTCGGCAACACATCGGCCCAGAACGCGCGGAACGCCTCGACGGCCATGCGCGGACGCTCCGGCACCAGGCGGGCCACCACCCGGCCATGACGGGTCACGGCGATTTCCTTGCCCGCTTCAACCTCGGCCAGCAAGGCTGAAAAATGTGCCTTGGCTTCTACCACGGGAACCGCTTTCATCATCTTTCCTCCCAAGTCTGACTATATGATCCTGCCAGCAGGCATGAAAGTAAAACGCGGTGGAAGAATGCCCGTCAATTTACGGCTGCGCCGGTAGTGGGCGGTGGCGGCGGCGGTGCGGGAAGGCCCAGGATGGCGCGGATGAAGTCCTCGGATTGATCCATGGCAAACTCATAAACATACCAGTCGTTGCCCTTGCCTCCCCGCCTGAACACCACGTAGAACCCGATGAAACCCTGCTCCCTGTCGAGTTCGAGCAGGTAGGTCCTGACATCCACGAGATCCGCCTTGACCGTCTTTTCGAGCACATGCACCTTGCGCACGCGCAGCCCCTGCATCTTTGCCTTGATGGAGTCGTAGATCTGCTTGGCCCCCTCGCCGGGCGAGGAGAAGAAATGCCCGGCAAACACGGCGATGAAGCAATTGTCCTGCAATCCGGACAGAATGCATTGAACATATCTCGCCTCGAATGCATCCTTGTCGCCAACGGGCACCGGCGGGACATCTTCCGCCAGCGCGCCAGCGGAAAGCACCAGCATGGCGAACGCGCACAAACCGTGCCTCGGCAAAATCTTCATGAACATCCTTCTTCTTTCCTTCGGTCAATAAAAACGGGGCTGCCCCTCGGGGCGGGTCTTGAAGCGACGATGCACCCAGTAATACTGCTCGGGCATGGTGCGTATCGCGGTTTCGAGCCAGGCATTCATCCGGCGGGTATCCGCCTCGATGTCGGCGGTCGGGAAATCTTCCCACGGTTCGCCGATTTCCAGCGTGTAGCCCGTGCTGCCCGGCAGCATGCGGGTGACGCAGGGCAGCACCCGCGCCCCGGCAAGCCGCGCCAGACGGGAAAGGCCGGTGATGGTGGCGGCCTCGACGCCGAAGAAGGGCACGAAAACCGCGTCCTTTTCGCCGTAGTCCATGTCGGGCAAATAATAGAAAGGTCGCCCGGCCTTCATGGCCTTCAGCACGCCGCGCATGCCGTCCTGGCGCGAGAACAATAGCTGGTCGCCAAAACGCCGACGCGCGCGGTAAAGCAGGCGGTCGAGCACGGGGTTTCTTTTCTGCCGCGCGTAGACGCTGACGGAATCGAAAGACATGGCCACCCTCGCGCCCCCCGCATCGAGGCCGACGAAGTGCGGCGCGAAGAGGATGACCGGCGTACCGGCGGTCAGCAGCGCGCGCAGGCGTTCTTCGCCCTCGAAATGGACGATGCGTTGCAAACGCGCGCGCGAGGCCCAACAAAACAGGCCGCGTTCCAGCAGGCTGCGCCCCAATGCCTGGAAATGCCGCCGCGCCAGTTGCTGCCGCGCCGCCTCGTCGAGTTCGGGAAAGCACAGGGCGAGGTTGGTCAAGGCTACCCGCCGCCGCGGCGTTGCGATGAAATAGGCAAGATCGCCGAGCTTTCGGCCAAGCAGCGCGAGCACCGAGAGCGGCAACCAATGCAGCAGCCAGAAAATCCCCACCAGCAATCGCGTCATGCCACGGTCTCCGCGTCCATTTCCTCATCCGCCCGCCCGCCATCATGCGCCCCGCGCGGTGCCTTGTAGCGGTTGTATCCCCACAGGTATTGCTGCGGGCACTGCCGCACCAGGCGTTCGATGTCCCGGTTCATCGCGGCACAGCACGTAGCGAGATCGCCCTCGCAGGCATGCTCCGGCAATGAAAAGTGCACCGTGTAACCCCGTCCACGCGGCAGGCGCTCGACCCAGACATAGATCACCCGCACGCCGCGCACTTGCGCGAGCCGTGCCCCGAGTGTCATCGTCCAGGCCGGGCGTCCAAAAAAATCCGCCCATACCCCCTGCCCTGCCGCAGGAACCTGATCGGGCAAAATGCCCACCACGCCGCGCGTGCGCAGGGTTTTGAGCAATTGCCGGACGCCGCCGAGATTGGCGGGCACGGTCAACAAGGGGCCGCGCACGCGACCGGCCTGCATCACGGATTCGAGGACACGATAACGCGGCGGACGATAGAGCGCGACGAGTTGCCCGCCCCCGACGCTGGCGCAGTAATGCCCGGCCAGCTCGAAGCAGCCCAGATGCGGGGCCATGAACAGGATGCCCGCGCCGTCGCGCCGGGCGGATTCGACGAGTTCCAGGCCATGGACGGCCACCACCTTGGCCAGCACGGTCTCCAGCGGGCGCAGCCATATCCAGCACACTTCCAGCGCCTGCCGTCCGGCCTCCGCGATTGTCCGATGCAACAGGGCGCGCGAGGGCGTACCCATGGCCTGCATCAGATTGGCGCGCAAGCGGCGGCGATACGAAGACGAGCAGGCATAGGCCAGCCAGCCGCCCCAAGCGCCAAGGCAATGCAAGCATGCCAAGGGCAAGCGGGCGAACAAGCGAAGGAGAAAATTCACGAACACGGGAAAGTACAGGGGAAATTCCGCGCCGCCGGAAAACGAGATGCGAGAACCGGCGCGAACGCATTTGACCAAATGATACCGTAGCCTATAATTGTGCCCCAGCCGCCGAGTTAACTCGACAACTTGCAGGGCGGCTTCCGCTTCGGTCATGCGGTGTACCAAATACTGCTAAAGCGTCGGCTGCTCGCCGAAATCCCCGGAGCTGGCCACGACGCCACGAACTTCGGGGATTTTCGTTTCAGGAGCCATCATGTCCAAAGAGTTTCTTTTCACCTCGGAGTCGGTTTCCGAAGGCCACCCCGACAAGGTTGCCGACCAGGTTTCCGACGGCGTGCTCGACGCCATCCTCGCCAGCGACCCACACGGGCGCGTAGCGTGCGAAACGCTTGTTTCGACCGGATTGATCGTGATCTCGGGCGAAATCACCACCACGGCCCAGGTCAATTACCGTGAAGTGGCGCAGGATGTGGTGCGCCACATCGGCTATGACGATTCCGACATCGGTTTCGACTACAAAAGCTGCGCGGTGCTGGCGGCGATCAACCGGCAATCACCCGACATCGCCCAGGGCGTCAATGAAGGCGAAGGCATCGACCTCGACCAGGGCGCGGGCGACCAAGGCCTGATGTTCGGCTACGCCACCACCGAGACGCCGAGCCTGTTGCCACTGCCCATCTACTATGCCCACCGGATCATGCAACGCCAGGCCGAACTGAGGAAGGATGGCCGCCTGCCCTGGCTGCGCCCGGACGCCAAGAGCCAGATCACGGTGAAATACATCGACGGCAAACCGGCGGCCATCGACACGGTAGTGGTCTCCACGCAGCACGCCGCCGACATCGGACACGAGCAAATCCGGGAAGCCGTCATCGAAGAAATCATCAAACCCGTGCTGCCCGGGGAACTCCTCAAGGGCGAAGTGAAATATTTCATCAACCCCACCGGGCGCTTCGTCGTCGGCGGCCCGCACGGCGACTGCGGCCTCACCGGGCGCAAGATCATCGTCGACACCTACGGCGGCGCGGCGCACCACGGCGGCGGCGCATTCTCGGGGAAAGACCCCTCCAAGGTCGACCGCTCCGCCGCCTATGCCGGGCGCTACGTCGCCAAGAACGTGGTCGCGGCGGGGCTGGCCGAACGCTGCGAAGTCCAGATCGCCTACGCCATAGGCATTGCCCGGCCCGTCAGCCTGATGGTCGACACCTTCGGTACCGGCAAGATCGACGACGCCCGGATCGTCGCGCTGATCCACAAGCATTTCGATCTGCGCCCGAAGGCCATCATCCAGACCCTCGACCTGCTGCGCCCGATCTATTCCAAGACCGCCGCTTACGGCCATTTTGGCCGCGACGAGCCGGAATTCACCTGGGAGCAGACCGACAAGGCCGCCGCGCTGGCCGCCGATGCGGGAATCTGACGAGCGCATGCCCATATCGATTCGCTTCTCGACATCGCGTGCCGTCTCCGGACGGAGACGGCACGCGATGTCCGGAATCCCTCCCGCAACTTCTCACCAACCGCGCCGCGAGGCGTTCACCCTTCCTTCCCCATGCTCAATAACGCCCTATTTTTCACCCTCGGACTGGCCGCGCTCATCGCGGGCGCGGAACTACTCGTGCGCGGCGCATCGAAACTGGCTGCCGCGTTCGGCATCTCGCCGCTGGTCGTCGGCCTGACCGTCGTCGCCTTCGCCACCAGCGCGCCAGAACTGGCGGTTTCCGTCGGCGCGGCGCTCGGCGATGCATCTGACATCGCCCTCGGCAATGTCATCGGCAGCAACATCGCTAATGTATTGCTCATCCTCGGCCTGTCGGCGCTGATTATTCCGCTGGCGGTGCACAGCCAGATCATCCGCCAGGAAGTCCCGATCATGATCGGCGCGTCGCTGCTCCTGCTCACATTCGCGCTCGACGGCAGTCTTGGCCGCTTCGAGGGGCTGGTGCTGTTCGCGGCGCTCGTTGCCTACACCCTGTTCCTCGTTCGCCAATCGCGCGCCGCCACCCAGGCGGAACAGGCGGAACTCACCAGCGACATCCCGGACGCGCCCTGGGCCGACGGCAGGCCCGTGCAGATCGCCCTGATCGTGGGCGGACTCGCCCTGCTGGCGCTGGGCGCGCACTGGCTGGTGGATGCGGCGGTCAACGTTGCCCGTTCGCTTGGCGTGAGCGATCTGACCATCGGCCTGACCGTCGTCGCCATCGGCACTTCGCTGCCGGAACTCGCCACCTCGGCGGTCGCCGCCCTGCGGGGCGAGCGCGACATCGCCGTGGGCAACATCATTGGCAGCAACATCTTCAACATCTGCGCGGTACTGGGCATCACCGGCCTCATCGCGCCCAACGGCATCCCCGTCTCCGACATCGCGCGTACCGCCGATCTGTGGATCATGGTGGCGGCGGTACTCGTCTGCCTGCCGGTCATCCTCACCGGGCGCGAAATTTCCCGAGGGGAAGGCGGGCTGTTCCTCGCCTATTACGTCGCCTACACCGTATGGCTGATCCTCACCGCGCGGCAATCGGCACAGGCTCCCGCCTTCGCCAACCTCATCCTGGGCTACGCGCTTCCCGCCACGATCATCTTTCTTGCGGTCGATACGGTTCGCCACGGCGAAAAGGGAAAACCTTCGCCACCAGAAAAATCGTCGCAGCCGGAATCGTCCCCCTCGCACGACGAGAATGGATAGCCCCCCCGGATCACGCCGAAGGATGCAAGCGACAAGTGCGCCCGATGGATTGCCACGGGGCTGCGCGCCTCGCAATGACGAATCCCCCACCCCGTCATTGCTAAGGTTTCCCCACAATCTTTTATCATAATTTCATTTTTTCCCCGATGCATTTTTCTGCAAGATGCGAAACATCTCGACAGACTCATGTAGCGCGAGGAATCCGCGCCAAAGGAC
>JAISNX010000166.1 GCA_031276015.1 Azoarcus sp. | reverse complement strand
CGTCCTTTGGCGCGGATTCCTCGCGCTACATGAGTCTGTCGAGATGTTTCGCATCTTGCAGAAAAATGCATCGGGGAAAAAATGAAATTATGATAAAAGATTGTGGGGAAACCTTAGCATAAATAGGGGAGGGAACTGCAAACAGCCGTTGCCGCCTGCTTCCCCATCCTCCATGAATCGGGGAAGGGACAGGATCGCGACGCACATGGTTTTCCGGTTCAACTTGTCATGCCGGAAGCGTCAATGCGACTCCGGCGGTGCGCCCACGACTTCCGTCAGGCTGGCCGCATCCAGCACGGCATCGGCCCAGGCTTCCCGCTGCGCGGCATCGGCCCGGTGCAGGCGCTCCCGCGCCCATTCCGGTAGCGGCCCGAAACGGCGCGTCAACAGGCGGGCGAGTACCGCCTCGCTTTCCCCCCGGCCTTCTTCCCGGCCTTCTTCCCAGCCCCTCATGCGGCCTTTTTCCCAGCCTTTTTTCCAGCCGATCTGCTCCAGTTGTTCCGCAATCGTCATCATTCTCTCCTTCTGTTCGTCGGGCGACAGGTGTATCAGCCGCTTGGTGAATTTCTCGGGGTCTGCCGTGTTACCCACTTGCAGCATGTAGTTCAACAATGCTTCCAGTTGTTCGTCGGTCGCGTTGGCGATCCGCAGCAGATAGGCAACAGGTGCCAGCAGTTCCAGCAAGTCGCGCTGCCAGATGTGCTTCTGTACCAGTTCGAGAAGCGCGATCCGTTTGTGGTGCAGTATCTCATCATCGGGCATGACGGTCACGTCGACCAGTGGGAAGGGATTGCCATAGAGCACGCGCGCCGCTTCGGGATCGTCGAAGTTCTCCAGCCAGCAGGTGCTGTAGCGCATGAGGCGAAAGGCCATCAGGGGGTCGGGCGTGCTCTGGTGCTCGATGACGCAGTAGATGTAGCCGTCGCCCTGTGTGGTCTGGAGCGAATAGAGGATGTCGGAGCAGGCATTGCGCAATGTTGGTTCGATGAAGGAGGCGGATTCCGGGCGCAGGGTGCTGAGGTCGCAGAGCGCGCGCAGGGGTTTGGGCAGGTGGATGTCGAGGAAGTCCCGCGCGGTGTCGGTGTGGCCGAGGAATTTCTTGAACAGCGCATCGTGTGGGGTGGTCGGGTGGGACATGGGGCATGTCACGGAGGAATGATGAAGGTGAGATCATGCCTTCATTCTATGCTTTGGGCAATACTTGCGATGTTTTCGGACAGGTGTATGCGGTCTCTCCGGTCTGAGCACCAGCCTGCCCGCGCTCGCTCGTGCGAGAGGCCAATTCTCGCGCCGTTTCCGTGGCTTCCGATTGCGGATGGGCTAGAATCTCCGCCTTCCCATTCTGCCGCTCGTCTTCAACGCCATGCCCAATACGCCCCGGAACACGCTCAAGAACCACATCGACGATGTCCGCATCGCCGAAATAAAAGAACTGGCCCCGCCCGCACACGTGCTGCGGGAATTTCCCGCCACGCCCGGCGCTGCCGCGACGGCTTTCAATGCGCGCCAGGCGATCCACCGCATTCTCTACAGTGCCGATGACAGGCTGCTCGTCATCATCGGGCCGTGTTCGATTCACGATGCCGAAGCCGCGCGCGATTACGCCCGTCGCCTCCAAGGGGAAGCCGAGCGCCTGAAGAACGATCTCCTCGTGGTGATGCGGGTCTATTTTGAAAAGCCGCGCACCACCGTGGGCTGGAAAGGGCTGATAAACGACCCCTATCTCGACGGCAGTTACGCGATCAACGAGGGCCTGCGGCTGGCGCGCAGTCTGCTTTGGGAGATCAACGAACTGGGCCTGCCTGCCGGTACCGAATTCCTCGATATGATTACGCCGCAATACATTGCCGACCTCGTGGCCTGGGGTGCCATCGGCGCGCGCACGACCGAAAGCCAGGTACACCGCGAGCTGGCTTCAGGGCTGTCGTGTCCGGTCGGTTTCAAGAACGGCACCGACGGCAATGTGAAGATCGCCGTCGATGCGATCAAGGCTGCGCGCTCGCCGCACCATTTCCTGAGCGTGACCAAGGCGGGCCATTCTGCCATCGTCGCCACGCGGGGCAACGAGGATTGCCATGCCATCCTGCGCGGCGGCAAGGAGCCGAACCACGACGCGGCCAGCGTCGACGCGGCTTGCCGGGAATTGGCCGGAGCCGGGGTGCTGCCCAGGGTGATGGTCGATTTTTCGCACGCGAACAGCCGCAAACAGCACCAGTTGCAAATCGAGGTGGCGCGTGACGTTGCCGCACAGCTTGCGGCGGGCGAGGAGCGCATCGTCGGCGCGATGGTGGAATCCCACCTCAAGGAAGGCCGCCAGGATTTGTCGCCGGATACCGCACCGGAGTATGGCAAGAGCATTACCGATGCCTGCATCGGCTGGGAAGACAGCATCACCGTGCTCGACCTGCTCGCCGATGGCGTGCGGCGGCGGCGGGTGAAGTGCGCCTCAGCCGGGACGGTCGGGTAAAGAGCATGCTGGCACCGCGGGCACAGGCAATCTGGAGACGGGACGATGCTTGAGGCACCACTGGTCAGGGAACCCGCGGGGTAGTACCCCACGGGTTGGGGAGGAAATGAATCCGGATATGGGCTTGCCTAGAACCAGCGATATTCATACACCGGCGCAACCGTCAGATCGCCGAATTCCGGTAGTGCCGTGTTTTTGCTATCTTCGCCTTCCGGTTTGGCGAGGCGCACGCTCCAGCGCAGGGTCTTGATGCGGTCGAAGCTATTTTTGAGCGTCAGGTTGTCGCCGTTTTCGACGATATAAACAAGCTCCTTGCGGGCCAGGTCGAAAAACCATTTTCCGGGTTCCAGCCTTTCGATTTTCGGGGAGCGGAGTTCGCCCAAGTAATTGTAGGGCGGCTCATCGAGCCAGCGCACGGGGTTGGCTCCCACGAGTTCATTGACGCCTTGCCGGTTTTCGTTGTTATTGATCCGCTTGGCCCAATCCAGGGCCATGCCGACCTGTATGCGCGAAATGGTGAGGCGCACGCTGATTTCTTCCATTTCTTCCTGGTAATGGCGGGTGGCGCGCAAATAGCCGACGAAAAGAAAGATGAGCGCCATACAGCAGACCATGAATTCGAGCATGGTAAGGCCGTGCTGGCGGCGGGCGGGAGAATGGCGGGTTCTCATGGGTTTCAGCCTCCTTTCGCCGCTCTGCCCAAGTCCCACATGGGCAGGAAGATGCCCAGGGCCAGTATGAGGACGAGCACGCCAAGAAAGACGATGAGCAAGGGTTCGATCTGCTGCGAAAGTGTTTTGAGTTCGTATTCGACTTCGCGCTGGTACATGTCGGCGACATCCTGGAGCATGTCGTCGAGCGAGCCGGCTTCCTCGCCCACGGCGATCATCTGGATGACCATGGGCGTGAAGATGCCGCTGGCGATGGCGTTGCGCAAAACGCTTTCGCCGCGCTCCACGCCGTCGCGCATGTGGACGATTTTGTCCGCGATGAAGGCGTTGTCCACCGTCTGGGCCACGTTGGTGAGCGCCTGGATGATGGGCACGCCGCTTTTGGAAGCCAGTGCGAAACTGCGGGCAAAGCGGGAAAGCGTGGCCTTGGTGACGATTTTCCCGGCAATGGGGATTTTGAGTTTGAGACGATCCCAGTCGTAGCGCCCCTTGGTGGTCTTGATCCAGGTGCGGAAGCCGAAAACGGCCATGACGAGCGCCGCCACCAGGTAATACCAGTTGTCGCGCGTGAAGTTGGAGAAGCTCAACAGCATGCGGGTGACGGCGGGCAGATCCGCGTCGAAGCTCTCGAACACTTTGGAGAAGGCGGGGATGACGAAGATGTTGACGACGACGATGGCGATGGCCATGGCGAGGATGACGAAACTCGGGTAGCGCAGCGCCGATTTCACTTGCTCGCGGATGAACCGCTCGAATTCCATGTGGTGAAAGAGGCGCAGGAAGATTTCTTCCAGCCGCCCGGTCATTTCGCCGACGCGAATCATGTTGATGGCGAAGGCGCTGAAAATTTTGGGGTGGCGCGCCATGGCGGCGGAGAATTCCCGCCCGGAATCGAGGCTCTCGCGCATGTCGTGCAGCAGGGTTTTCATGCCCTTGCTTGTGTAGGATTCCTGCAAACCGGCCAGGGCGCGCATGATGGGCACGCCCGCCTTGAGCAGGGAATGGATCTGGCGGAAAAAGAGCAGGACATCTTCGTGGCGGGGTTTTTCCTCGAACAGGCCCGAGAGGGGTTTTGTTTTGTCGTCCGCGTTTTTCCGGACGGACAATGCCTTGCCCTGTTTGATGTCGAGCGGTGTGATGCCTTGCGCCATGAGTTTTTTGGCGGCATCGAAGTCGGTATCGGCTTCTATTGCGCCCGTGACGGCTGCGCCCGCACCGTTCCGGCCCTGGTAGCTGAATTGGGGCATGGCTGTTTATTCCTCGTGCTGGGTGCTGACGCGCATGGCTTCGTCTACCGTGGTGCGTCCGGCCAGCACCAGGCGCACGGCGTCGCGGCGCAGGGTTGCGCCCGCCATTTGTCGCCGGGCGGCGTTCATGAAGCTGACGGGATCGGCCTGGTTGGTGGCTTCCACGAGTTCATCGCTCATTTCGAGGAATTCGTAGACGCCGGCCCGGCCCTGGAAACCCGTGTTGTTGCAGTGCGAGCAGCCCTTGCCCCGGTAGTAGGCGTGGGCATCGACCCGCTCGCGCAGTTCGTAGCGCAGCCATTCGGATTCGTGCGCTTGCAGCGCCACTTGCGTCTTGCAGTTTTCGCAGATGGTGCGCACAAGCCGCTGGGCCAGCACGAGGTGTATGGAGAGCGCGACCATGTAGCGCGGCACGCCCATGTCCAGCAGCCGGATCGGGGTGGTCATGGCGTCGTTGGTGTGCAGGGTGGAGAGCACCAAGTGGCCGGTCATGGCGGCGCGCATGCCGATTTCGGCGGTTTCCGTGTCGCGCATTTCGCCCACGAGAACGATGTCCGGGTCTTGCCGCAGGACGGTGCGCAGCACTTTGCCGAAGCTGAGGTCGATTTTTTCGTGTACTTGCACCTGGTTGAGGCCGGGCAGGCGGTATTCGACCGGGTCTTCGACGGTGATGATTTTTTTCTCGGGGCTGTTGAGTTCGTTCAGCGCGGCGTAAAGGGTGGTGGTCTTGCCGGAGCCGGTGGGGCCGGTGACGAGCACCATGCCGCTTGGCCGATGCAGGGCATGGCGCAGGCGGTCGAGTACGCGTGGCGGGATGTTCATGTGGTCGAGCGACAGCAGGGACTGATCCTGGGCCAGCAACCGCATGACGACGGACTCGCCATACTGGGTGGGCAGGGTGGAAATCCGGATGTCGACGGAGGTGTTGCGCACCTTGATGTGGAAGCGGCCGTCCTGCGGCAGGCGCTTTTCGGAGATGTCCAGGCCGCTCATGAGCTTCAGGCGCAGGGCGACGGCGGAGGCGATCTTGGCGTCGGCCTCGGTCTGGATGTGCAGCACACCGTCGATGCGGAAGCGGATGCGCAGGTTGTTTTCCTGCGGTTCGATGTGGATGTCGGAGGCGCGGGAGCGCAGGGCTTCGTCGAACACCATGTGCAGGAGCTTGACGACGGGCGCGTCCTCCGCCGCGTCGGACAGCCCGAGCAGTTCGCCGAACTCCACCGGCACGTCGGACATCTCGGAGGTGAGTTCCTTGGCCAGTCCGGCGATTTCCTCGGTGCGGCGATAAACCCGGTCGATGGTCGCCATGAGCTGGCTTTCGCTCACGACGGCGAGGTCGATGTTCCGCCGCACGACGCGGCTGATTTCGTCGTAGGCCCGTATATCGGTCGGGTCGGTCAGGCCGACTTGCAGGGTGCCGTCGTCCTTTTCGGCGAGCACCAGCGCCCGGTAGCGACGCGCGAGCGTTTCCGGCAATAGCTTGACCAGTTCCGCCTTGTGGCTGAACTGGCGCAGGTCGACGTAGGGAATACGCAGCTGACGGGCAAGAATATTTGAAATACCGTCTTCCGTGACGAAGCCGCTATCGACAAAAATGCGTCCGAGCTTGCGTCCGCTGCGTTTTTGCTCGTCCAGGGCAAACTTGAGTTGTTCGCCGGTCAGCAAACCTTCCTGTATAAGCAAATCGCCAAGACGGACTTTTTCCGGGCGGGGCATGCCAAACTCCTGTTTTATAAATGGCTGTACGAAATGGGTATGCGATGTGCCGATCCCGGAACCTATACTATTTTCTTATCCATGCAACGCTACTAACTCACGCGGGCATGGCAATTGGCCGCTTGACTTTTGCCCGGAGTGATATTTGGAACACTTTTTCGTTTTCGCAATACGGGATATAAAAACGCGGCGGATTTTATTAAGCCGCTAATCGGGTATTCGACGAAACGGGTAATGACCGGAAAGTGCCGGTAATGAGCGGAAAATGCAATCCGGAAAGAATTCCACGCGGCGCGCCCGCCAGGCAGCCCGCGACCGGCGGTGCCAGACTCACGGCTGGCGCGGTACTGGCCCGGAACGAATGTCCGTCGCGGTTTTCGTGCGTGTATCGGGTAGAATCCCCGTTTTTCCCGTTCGGAAAACTCACGCCATGATTACCGGATCAATTGTCGCCCTTGTCACGCCGATGAATGCCAGCGATGGCGGCCTGGACTTTCCCCGCCTGCGCACGCTGATCGACTGGCACGTCTCCGAGGGCACCGACGGTATCGTCGTGGTTGGCACCACGGGCGAGTCGCCTACGGTCGATGTCGACGAACACCGCGAACTGATTCGCCGCGCGGTGGAGCATGCCGCCGGGCGCATCCCGGTGATTGCCGGTTCCGGCTGCAACAGCACGGCGGAAGGCGTGGAGCTTGCGCGTTATGCGCGCGAGGCGGGGGCCGCCGCGCATTTGTCCGTGGTGCCCTATTACAACCGTCCGACCCAGGAAGGGCTTTACCGTCACTTCCGCGCCATCGCCGAGGCGGTCGATTTGCCGCTCATCCTTTACAACGTGCCCGGACGCACGGTGGCCGATCTCGAAAACGATACCGTCCTGCGCCTGGCCGAAGTGCCCAACATCGTCGGCATCAAGGACGCAACCGGCAACATTGGCCGCGCCTGCGACCTGATCGCGCGCGTGCCGCAGGGCTTCGCGCTCTACAGCGGCGACGACATGACGGCGGCGGCGTTCATGCTGCTCGGCGGGCATGGCACGGTTTCGGTGACGGCCAATGTCGCGCCGCGCGCCATGCACGAGATGTGCGTGGCCGCCATGGCGGGCGATGGCCGCCGCGCGCGCGAGATCAACGCCCGCCTGCTTGGCTTGCACCGTCATCTGTTCTGCGAGGCCAATCCCATTCCGGTCAAGTGGGCAGTCGTGCGCCTGGGGCTGATCGAGCCGGGCATCCGCTTGCCGCTTACGCCGCTTTCGGCGTCCTGCCATGAGCAGGTGCTCACGGCCATGCGCCAGGCGGGCATCGCCGCCCTCGACGACGACAAATAACCGATTCAATCTTCCAGCCGGAAATCCGGCCCGATCCGCAAACAAACTGGAATCCCATGAACCGTTTTTCTTCCCATACGCTATGCACTTCCGTTTCAACCCTCGCGGCGGCGCTCGCGCTGGCGGCCTGCTCGTCCAGTTCGGGGGATCTGCTTCAACCCCGCCGCGTCGATTACAAGAGCGCCAAGCCTTCGTCGACGCTGGAAATTCCTCCCGATCTCACCGCACCCAGAAGCGATGACCGTTACGCCGTGCCGGATGTCGCGCCGCGCACGACGGCGACTTACTCGGGCTATACCGCGGATCGCGCCGCGCAACCGGCGAACAGCACGCCCGGTGTCCTGGCGAAGGCGGACTCCATGCGCATCGAGCGGGCCGGAACGCAACGCTGGCTGGTCGTGCGCGGCACGCCGGAAACCATCTGGCCGCAGTTGCGGGATTTCTGGCTGGAACTCGGTTTCGTGCTGAATATCGACAGCGCGGAAATCGGCGTGCTCGAAACCGATTGGCGCGAGAACCGCGCGAATATCCCGGAAGGCGGTCTGCGCAAACTGTTCGGCAAGGTCGCCGACGGGCTTTATTCCACTTCTGAGCGCGACAAGTTCCGTACCCGCATCGAACGGGGTGCGGAGGACGGCACGGTGGAAATCTACGTCAGCCATCGCGGCATGGTGGAGGTTTATCCCAACGAGGCCAAGGACACCACGGTGTGGCAGCCGCGTCCGGCCGATCCCGAGTTGGAAGCCGAAATGCTGCGCCGTCTGATGGTTCGCTTCGGGGCGGACGAGGCGTATGCCCAGTCCGTGGCCGCCCGCGCCGCCGCGCCCGCGCCGACGCAGCCGGAGCGCGCCAAGGTTCAGTCCGTCGATGGCGAAACCCGCCTGCAAATAGATGAGCCGTTCGACCGCGCATGGCGGCGGGTCGGCCTGGCGCTCGACCGCGTCAACTTTGCCGTGGAAGACAGCGACCGCTCCAAGGGGCTTTATTACGTGCGCTATATCGACCCGGAGATCGACAAAGACACGTCCTCGAAAGGCGGCTTTTTTTCAAAGTTGGCTTTCTGGCGTCGTGGCGATGACGGGAAGAAGGGCAACGAGTACCGCTTGCGGGTCGAAGGCCAGGGGGAAAAGTCCTCGGTGACGGTGCTGAACGGCGAGGATGGCGTGGAGCAGTCGTCGACGGCGAAACGGATACTCGATCTTTTGCAAAAAGAGTTGCGCTAAAAGAGTTGCACTAAGAGTTGCACTGAACGGGCGTTACACTAGAGCACTTTGTTACACTAGAGCACTTTATGATGCTCATGTCAAACTGATCGTCATTGCGAGGAGCGAAGCGATGTGGCAATCCATGCGGCTTACTGGATTGCCACGGCCCTTCGGGCCTCGCAATGACGGCGGTTCTCTTTGGGTTTCAATTGTTGATCTGCTCTAAATGTAGCTGGCCGGATACCTGTAGCTGGCCGGATACCGGATGGGCGGTATCCGGCAGGCAGAAACGCCAGGAAGCGGCAAACCGCGGGCAACGCGGATAACACAAAGCGAAGCGCGCGGAAACGGCAAATCGCCCCGGCTTGAGGAGAGTACCGGAGCGATTTGCCGTTGTTTTTTCGCGGCGGGCGGTTTGGGCCGCTTCACCGCTGTTTGGCCAGGTTGCCTTATTGCGTGACGGGCGCGGCGTCGCCTTCGGGCGCGGCAGGCGGCGCTTCGGGCGCGGGCACGGCGGCGTCGGCTTCGGGCGCGGGCGCTTCCGCAGATGCAGGCGCTTCGTCGACCGGCACTTCGCTCACGGGCGCGGCGGGTTGTTCGGCGGGAAGGGCGGCAGGCTCGGTTGCGGGCGCTTCTTCCTTCTGACCGCAAGCAGAAACGGCAAGCGCCAGAAGGGCTGCACTAAGGAGGGAATACTTCATGTTGTGTTTCCTTATAGGCTGGTGAGAAACATGTAACAGATCGTCTGTCCCGACACAAATGATGTCGCTCCGGATGCCGGGGCAGCAATCGTAACACGCATATTACAGGTGCGCATCCTACACCCGCTGAGCGGCAGGCTCCATGGTTCCGGCGCTTGCGCGGCGAAGCGTGGCAAAAGTGCAACGCAAGGCGATAGCGTACAACGCAAAGAGGTGGCTTGCAATGCGGACGGACGACGGCGCTGTAAAACGTGGAAACGCCGTAAGATTCGCCGCTTCGCTTTTCCCGTGTGTTGCCCGCCATGCCCATTGCCGCCATCGAATCCCTTGACCACGAGGGCCGTGGAATCGCCCGCGCCGAAGGCAAGACGGTTTTCGTCGAGGGTGCCTTGCCGGGCGAGACGGTCGAGTACGAAGTCTGGCGTGCCAAACCCGGCTACGACCAGGCCCGCGCGACGCGGATCGTCCGTGCCAGCGCGCAACGGGTCGCGCCACGCTGCCCGCATTTCGGCGTGTGCGGCGGCTGTTCGCTCCAGCATCTCGATCCGTTGGCGCAAACGGCTGTCAAGCAGCGGGTGATGGAGGATGCCTTCCGGCATATCGCCAGAATCGGGCCGGAGACCATCCTCCCGGCGATTTCCGGCCCGGTCTGGGGGTATCGCCACCGTGCCCGGCTCGGCGTGCGGCGGGTGCCGGGCAGGGGAGGGATGTTGATCGGTTTCCACGAGAAGCGTTCGAGCTACATTGCCGATCTCGGCGTCTGTCCGGTGTTGCCGCCGCATGTGTCGGCGATGTTGCCCGCGCTGCACGAACTGGCGGATTCATTGTCGATTCGGGATCGCGTGCCGCAGGTCGAAATGGCGATGGGCGAATCCGCGAGCGGCAGGCCCGTCACCGTGCTGGTCTTTCGCCATCTGCTGCCGTTTTCCGCCGCCGATCTCGCGCGTCTCGCGGCTTTCGGCGTGGCCTGGGGCGTGGCAGTCTGGCGGCAGCCGGACAGGCCGGAAAGCGCGCGGCCCCTGGAGGGGGAGCGCGGCGCGGGCGGGGCGGAACTCGTCTATTCCTTGCCGGAATACGATTTGCGGCTGGCGTTTCGCCCGACCGATTTCACGCAGGTCAATATCCACACCAACCGTCTGCTGATACGCCGCGCCATGCAATGGCTCGATCCCCGGCCCGGCGAGCGCATCGCCGATCTTTTTTGCGGACTGGGCAACTTCACCCTGCCCATTGTGCGACGCGGCGCGAGCGTCACCGGCGTGGAAGGCAGCGATGTGCTCGTCGCGCGCGCCACGGCCAATGCCCGCGCAAACGGACTGGATGCGCATGTCCGCATCTACGCCGCCAATCTTTTCGACGCCACCGAAGACAGCTTCGCCGCGCTTGGCCCTTTCGACAAAATGTTGCTCGATCCGCCGCGCGAGGGGGCGATTGCCGTGGTCAAGGCGATTTCCCGCGCGCAATCGCCGTGGCGTATCGTTTATGTGTCCTGCAATCCCGCGACGCTCGCGCGCGACGCCGCCGTGCTGGTACGGGAAAAAGGCTACGCATTGCGCTGTGCGGGTATTGCCAATATGTTTGCGCACACTTCGCACGTCGAAACGGTCGCGCTTTTCGAGCGTTCCTGAAAAAGAGCGCGCGGGCGTGGGGGAGTATTCCTTTACTGCCCTTTGTCGCGCGGAATACACAGAGATTGCGGCCCGAAAGGAAAAAACGGATGGATAAAGCACCCGCGCAGTCCCTGTGTCAAAATACGAGCTTTCTGGCAAGCTTGGGTAGGAAAGGGAGCGTCCATGAGTAGTACGGCAACAAAAGTCGTCGGCGCGCTGGTCGTGGCGACAGTGGCGCTCAGTACCGGCAGCTTTTGGGTCGGTAGCTGGGTCGAGCAGGTTTTCCGGGACAGTGCGGCGGAGGCGGCCCGATTTGGCCTGAAGGTGACGGTCATCGACTACCAGCGCGGTGTGTTCGGCGCGGCGGCGCGTACCGAAGTGATTTTCCCGGCCTCCGGCGGGGACGAGCCTGTAATAGTGCTTTTCAACCACAACATCCAGCACGGCCCCATTCCGGCCTTTACCGCTGCGGCGTATATCCGTTCCGAGCCGGTTCTTCCCGAGGAGTCTATCGAGCAGATCAGCGAAATTCTGGGCGGCGATCCGCTCGTGAGCGAAGCCTTGGCGATAGATTCCACCTTCAATTGGGGCGGCGGGCACCGTCACCGCATCATCCTGCCCAAGAAGTTCGAGGCCACTTTCAATGGCGACAAGGAAAGCGGCGTCCGGGTCGCCTGGGACAGTATCGACGGCGAGTTCAGCGTGCATTCCGGTCAGGAACGTGTGAAGGCGAGCATCGGCATCGGCAGCCTTTCTCTCGTCAGGAATGTCAACGACAAAATCCGGATCGACCGGGCCTCGCTCAACGGCGAGATTCGACGGGACGGCAAAATCCTGGACATCGACACGAAATTCACCGCGAACCAAATCGTCACCGAGGGCAATGTCGACAAAACCATCGACAAACTCGCCATCGACAGTCAGGCCGGTGTGGTCGACGGCGTGCTCGACCTGACCATGAAACTCGCCGTGGGGGGAATCGTCCGGGAAGCCGAGACCCGCGAGACGATCGACAACGGCAAAATGACCTTCTCGCTCGAAAACATCAACATCGCCGTGCTTGGCGGTATCTTCAACGCCATCCTGCAAGCCGACGACGAACAGGCGGCATTCGTGGCTGCGCAGGAACAATCGGTGAAACTCTTGCAGTACCAGCCGGTTTTATCCATCAAGGACGCCAGCGCCCACTGGCCGGAAGGCGACATCGCCCTGAATTTCCGGATCGGCTACGTCGGCACGGGCGATACAGGCCAGTCCGTCCTGGCCGACACCGACCTGGCCAACATTACCGCCGACTGGCAACTGAGCTTGCCGCGCGCACTGGCCGAGCGACTCGTCGGCGAACAGATCTACGAGGACGAAATCGAGGCCAACGCCTTCGACGACGCCGAAGCTGAAAGCGAAAGCAGCAACGAACCCGTCCGGAAGCCGACAAAAGAGCAGATCGACAAGCAGATCGCCAGCATGGTCGACAACGGCATCCTCGTCGAAAACAATGGCGTGCTGAGTCTGGATGCGGCATTACGGAAAGGGGAACTGATGCTTAACGGCAGTCCCGCGCCGATTGAATCCCTGCTGAGTCTCTCGCCGTTCTGATTACCGTCGTCGCGAGGGCCGAAGCTCCGCGGCAATCCGGATGATTGTGGATTGCCGCGCTTCGCTTGCCATGGCGATCAACTCGTTCGGCGTTTTCGTAAACGTTTCCTTTCCGGCTTGAACAGGCGCGAGGGGAGATTCACTTCCGCAAGGCCGCCGCATCCACCACCGCCAGCGCGGTGATATTCACCAGCCTGCGCACGGTGGCCGATGGCGTGAGGATGTGCACGGGCCGGGCCGGGCCGAGCAGGATCGGCCCGATCGAGACGCCGTTGGACGACTTCAGCAGGTTGAAGGAAATATTGGCCGCATCGAGATTGGGCATCACCAGCAGATTGGCTTCGCCTTTCAGGGTGGAATCGGGGTGCAGGCTGGCGCGAATATCGGGCGAGAGCGCGGCATCGGCGAACATCTCGCCATCGCATTCGAGTTCCGGCGCGGTATTGCGCAGGATTTCGCTGGCGGCGCGCATCTTGCGGGCCGAGGCCGATTGCGAGGAGCCGAAGTTGGAGTGCGACAGCAGCGCGACCCGCGGTTCGTGCCCGAAGCTGCGCAACTCGGAAGCCGCCATCAGGGCAATGTCGACGATGTCCTCGGCGCTCGGATTTTCGTTGACCTGCGTGTCGGCAATCGCCAGCACCTGATGCGGGAGCATGAGCAGGTTCATCGCCGCAAACTGGCGTGCGCCCGGTTTCAGGCCGATGACATCGCGCACATGCTGGAGATGATATTCGTAAGAGCCGAAGGTGCCGCACACGAGCGCGTCGGCGTGCCCCTGGCGCAGCAGCAGGGTGCCGAGCAGCGTGGAATCGCGGCGGACACGCACCTGGGCCAGGCCGGGCGTGACGCCGTTGCGCGACATCAGGCCGTAATACTCGCGCCACGATTCATCGTAGCGCGGGTCGTGCTCCAGATCGACGATGTCGAAATCGCGCCCCGGCACGAAGTTGAGTCCGATCTTTCTGATGCGCGCCTCGATCTCGGCGGGGCGGCCAATCAGCATGGGGCGGGCCAGCCCTTCCTCCACCGCTTCGCGCGCGGCATGGATGATCCGCTCGTCCTCGCCCTCGGCGTAGAGCACCCGCTTGTGCCCGGCGGGGACATTTTTCGCGGCGGTGAAAACAGGCCGCATGACGATGCTGGAGCGATAGACGAAATCGCTCAGACTCGCGGCATAGGCGCGCAGGTCGCCGATGGGGTGCCGGGCCACGCCCGAAGCCATCGCCGCTTCCGCCACGGCGGGCGCGATCTTGATAATCAGGCGCGGATCGAAGGGTTTGGGGATGATGTAGTCCGGGCCGAAACTCAGCTCCTCGCCGTCGTAGGCCGTGGCGACGACATCGCTCTGCTCGGCCTGCGCCAGTTCGGCAATGGCCTTGACGCAGGCAAGCTTCATCTCCCCGTTGATCGTCGTGGCCCCCACGTCCAGCGCGCCCCGGAAGATGAAGGGGAAGCAGAGAACGTTGTTGACCTGATTGGGGTAGTCGGAGCGGCCCGTTGCGACGATGCAGTCCGGGCGCACGGCCTTGGCTTCGGCGGGCAGGATTTCCGGCGTCGGGTTGGCGAGCGCGAAAATCAGCGGCCTGTCGGCCATTCGCGCCACCATTTCGGGCTTGAGCACGCCCGCCTTCGAGAGACCGAGGAAAACATCCGCGCCCGCGATGGCGTCGCCGAGCGTGCGATCCGCCGTCGCCTGGGCATAGCGCGCCTTGGTCGGCTCCATGTTCTCCTCGCGGCCCTGATAGATCACGCCGCGCGAATCGCAGACAAAAACGTTTTCGCGCTTCAGCCCCAGGCCCACCATCAGATCGAGGCAGGCAATCGCCGCCGCGCCCGCGCCCGAGCAGACGAGCTTGACCTCGCCGATTTCCTTGCCGACGATCTTCAGGCCATTGATGAGACCCGCCGCCGAGATGATGGCCGTGCCGTGCTGGTCGTCGTGGAAAACGGGAATCTTCATGCGCTCGCGCAGCTTCTTCTCGATGTAGAAGCACTCGGGGGCCTTGATGTCCTCAAGATTGATGCCGCCCAGTGTCGGTTCGAGCGCCGCGATGATCTCGATGAGCTTGTCGGGGTCGCGTTCGGCCAGTTCGATGTCGAACACGTCGATGCCCGCGAATTTCTTGAACAGGCACCCCTTGCCTTCCATGACCGGCTTGGAGGCGAGCGGGCCGATGTTGCCCAACCCAAGCACTGCCGTGCCGTTGGTGACGACCGCCACCAGATTGCCCCGGCTGGTCAGCTCGCGCACCTGGTCCGGGTCGGCGACGATGGCGTCGCAGGCTGCCGCCACGCCGGGGGAATAAGCGAGCGCGAGATCGCGCTGGTTGGTCAAACTCTTGGTCGGAACGACCGAAATCTTCCCGCGCGTCGGCGCACGGTGATAGTCAAGCGCCGCGGCGATGAAATCCTGATCCATTTTTTTCCTCTGGGAACACGGCGACCGGCTTGGCACCGATATGTGTAGGCACCTTTCCGGAAAGCCGAAGGGGCGCATTTTATCTTTCCGGACAAGGATGCGTATAGGGTAATTTCTTCGGGGTTTACCCTCGGTTGCCCGTTCGGGCACCGCCTTGGCGGACGGAAACGGCCTGTCGATGACGGAAAGATTCGTGGGGAGCATGCTGAAATGCGTTCATTTTTCGCCCGACAACGTGCACAATTTCATGCTTGCGGACAAACTGGGGGGAAATGGCAATGCGGCGCGTAGTGTTCAACCAAAAAGGCGGTGTCGGCAAATCCACCATCACGTGCAATCTGGCGGCGATCAGCGCCCAGAAAGGCCAGCGCACCCTGGTGGTCGACCTCGATCCGCAAGGCAATTCCACGCAATACCTGCTCGGCGGGCAGGCTGTCGGTCTGGAAAGCACCCTTGCCGATTTTTTCGAGCAAAGCCTGACTTTCCGGCTCGATCCCAAGAAAACGATCGAATTCGCGGTGCCCACTCCCTTCGAGCGCCTCTCGGTGCTGCCTTCGCACCCGAGCCTCGAAGAACTCCAAGGCAAGTTGGAATCCCGCTACAAAATCTACAAACTGCGCGAGGCGCTCGACGAGATCGCCGGGGATTTCGACCAGGTGTTCATCGACACGCCGCCCGCGCTCAACTTCTTCACACGCTCGGCCCTGATTGCCGCCGATGCCTGCCTGATTCCGTTCGACTGCGACGAGTTTTCGCGCAACGCCCTGTATTCGCTGCTCGCCAACGCCGAGGAAATCCGCGCCGATCACAACCGCGATCTCCAGGTGGAGGGCATCGTGGTCAATCAGTACCAGCCCCGCGCCAACCTGCCGCAAAAGGTCGTCCAGGCATTGATCGAAGAAGGTCTGCCGGTGTTGCAACCCTTCCTGTCGGCCTCGGTGAGGATCAAGGAATCGCACGAGCACGCGCGCCCGATGATCCACCTCGACCCCCGGCACAAGCTGACGCAGGAATTCGTCGCGCTTTACGAAGGTCTCGACGGCGGGGGAAAGCCTTGATTCGCGGGGGGAGCCGCCTCCCGGGAATCGGTGATGGCAAATGCGTTCCTCCCGCTCTTTGATGGTGTAATCCCACCTTCATCAAAGACGGAATTTCCCCGCGTCGACGCCGGGCAAGGCTGCGGCTTGGAGACGGTGCGCTCAGCGGCGCGGCACGGGCGGCAGCAGGACGACGCGCGTCCCGGCCAGGCGATCATGCAGGAAGAGTTTGTCGAGGTCGAAGATCGCCCAGACGATGCCCGCGCCGCACAGTAACAGCGAGAGCCAGGAGAGCACATAGCGCAGGCAGGCGCGGCGCAGGGAAGGATTGCGGCCATCGGCGGCGGCGACGACTTTCAGCCGCCAGGTCTGCATCGCCAGGGTCTGGCCGTGGCGGTGCCAGTAGCCGATGAAGTAGATGCCGAGGAGGGCGAAGATATAAAGCCAGCCAAGCCAGCCGAGCCATTGCGGCGGGTTGTGCACGTCCAGCAACCAGAAGGCGATCATCCAGGGCAGGAGGCAAGCGGCGGCGAGGATGCCGACAAGGAGGAGGGCTTCGTACAGCATGCCCGCCAGACGGCGGCGCAGCCCGGCAAGCTCGACGACGAGGGGGGCAGCGGGCGGGGCGGAGCAATGGGGCATGGGGGATTTCTTCGGGCGCGCCTTGACCAATGCGCGGGCGAACGGTAACGTTCGTCGGTTCTTGAACGTCGGATTACAGGGCGGTTTGCGATGGAGCTGAGTGGGGCAGAGATTTTAATCAGGTGCTTGCAGGAAGAAAAGGTCGAATACGTGTTCGGCTATCCGGGCGGTGCCGTGCTTTATTTGTATGACGCGCTTTTCCAGCAGGATGACATCCGGCACGTGCTGGTTCGCCATGAACAGGCCGCCGTCCATGCGGCGGACGGTTTCGCGCGCAGTACCGGCAAGGTGGGGGTGGCACTGGTCACTTCGGGGCCGGGGGCGACGAACGCCGTCACGGGCATCGCCACGGCGTATTACGATTCGGTGCCGCTCGTGGTCATCTCCGGGCAGGTGGCGACGGCGTTCATCGGGCAAGATGCTTTCCAGGAAGTCGACACCGTGGGTGTCACCCGCCCCTGTGTGAAGCACAACTTCCTCGTGCGCGATGTGCGCGATCTGGCCCTGACGCTGAAGAAGGCTTTCTATCTGGCGGCGAGTGGCCGCCCCGGCCCGGTGGTGGTCGATATTCCCAAGGATGTGTCGATCGCGCGGTGCGCGTTTTCGTATCCGGCGGAGATTGCGATGCGTTCCTACAATCCGGTCGTCCGCGGTCACCAGGGACAGATCAAGAAGGCGGCGCGTTTGTTGCTCGGCGCGCGGCGACCCATGATTTACGCGGGCGGCGGGGTAATCCTGTCGGACGCCGCCGATGAGCTGACCCGGCTCGCGCGGCTCCTCGGCGCGCCGGTGAGCACCACCTTGATGGGACTTGGCGCTTTCCCGGCCAGCGACCGCCAGTTTCTCGGCATGCCCGGCATGCACGGCACCTACGAAGCCAACATGGCGATGCACCATTCGGACGTGCTGCTCGCCGTCGGCGCGCGCTTCGACGACCGGGTGATCGGCAATGTCGATCATTTCGCGGTGGAAGAACGCAAAATCATCCACGTCGACATCGACCCGGCTTCGATTTCCAAGCGGGTGAAGGTGGATGTGCCCATTGTCGGCAATGTCCGCGACGTGCTGGAGCAGATCATCCGCCAGATCGAGGGCGAGCCGCGCCCCGACCCGGCCCATATCGCCGGATGGCGGGAACAGGTGCAAGCCTGGTGCGCGCGGGATTGCCTGGCGTACAAGGCTTCCGAAGAACTCATCAAGCCGCAGTTCGTCATCCAGAAACTGTGGGAAGTGACGAACGGCGAGGCCATCGTCGCTTCCGATGTGGGCCAGCACCAGATGTGGACGGCACAGTATTACCGCTTCGACAAACCCCGGCGCTGGCTCAATTCGGGCGGGCTGGGGACGATGGGCGTGGGCCTGCCCTACGCGATGGGAGCGCAGTTTGCGCATCCGGGCGCGCCGGTGGCCTGCGTGACGGGCGAAGGCTCGATCCAGATGAATATCCAGGAGCTTTCCACCTGCCGCCAGTTCCGCCTGCCGATCAAGGTTTGCCTGCTGAATAACCGCTACCTGGGCATGGTGCGGCAGTGGCAGCAGATGTTCCACGGGCAGCGGTATTCCGGCTCCTACATGGATTCGCTACCCGATTTCGTGAAGCTGGCCGAATCCTACGGCCACATCGGCATCCGGGTGGAGAAACCCGGCGATGTCGAAGGCGCGCTGCACGAGGCGTTTACCACCCACAGGAACGATCTCGTCTTTATCGACTTCCAGATCGACCGTTCGGAGAACGTGTATCCGATGGTGCCGAGCGGCAAGGGACTCACTGAAATGATCCTGCCCGACGAGGCCCTGTAGATCTGCCCGTCCCCCGGTTCCGGCCTGCTGAATTCCTGGAGCGCACATCATGCGTCATGTCATTTCCCTGTTGATCGAGAACGAATCCGGTGCCCTGTCCAGGGTATCGGGGCTTTTTTCCGCGCGCGGCTACAACATCGAAACACTCACCGTGGCTCCCACGGTGGATGCGTCGATGTCGCGCATGACGCTCGTCACGTCCGGCTCGGACGACATCATCGAGCAGATCACCAAGCAGTTGAACAAGCTGGTCGATGTCATCAAGGTCATCGACCTGTCGGAAGCGCCGAACATCGAGCGCGAACTGCTGCTGGTGAAGGTGCGCGCCATCGGTGCGGCGCGCGAGGAGATGAAACGGATGGCGGATATTTTCCGCGCCCGCATCATCGACGTGACCGACAGTTCCTATGTCATCGAACTGACCGGCAACGAGCGCAAACTCGATGCCTTCATTACCGCCATCGACCCGGCCCTGCTTCTCGAAACAGTGCGCTCGGGCACTTGCGGCATTGGCCGCGGCGAGCGCGTGCTCAGGCTCTGACGCGGCATTTTCCCGGCCCCGGCTGGCCGTCACGGCGTGGCCGCGGACTCATTCCCCACTCCAGAAAGGAAAACCATGAAAGTCTATTACGACAAGGACGCCGATCTCTCTCTCATCAAGGGCAGGAAGGTCGCCATTATCGGCTATGGTTCGCAAGGCCATGCCCATGCCCAGAACCTGAACGATTCCGGCGTCAAGGTGACGGTCGGCCTGCGCAAGAGCGGCAGTTCGTGGAAGAAGGCCAAGGCTGCCGGTCTCAAGGTGGAAGAAATCGCCGAGGCCGTGAAGGGCGCGGATGTCGTCATGCTGCTCCTGCCCGACGAGAACATCCCGGCGGTCTACAAAGAAGACGTCGAACCCAATCTGAAAAAAGGCGCGGCGCTCGCCTTCGCCCACGGCTTTAACATTCATTACAACCAGGTGATCCCGCGCGATGACGTCGATGTCATCATGATCGCGCCCAAGGGGCCGGGCCACACGGTGCGCTCCGAATACCTGAAGGGCGGCGGCGTGCCTTCGCTGATTGCCGTTTATCAGAACAAGTCCGGCAAGGCGCGCGACATCGCACTTTCTTATGCGGCGGCCAATGGCGGCACCAAGGGTGGCGTCATCGAAACGTCTTTCCGCGAGGAAACCGAGACCGACCTCTTCGGCGAGCAGGCCGTGCTCTGCGGCGGCCTGGTCGAACTCATCAAGACCGGCTTCGAGACGCTGGTCGAGGCCGGTTACGCGCCGGAAATGGCGTATTTCGAGTGTCTGCACGAGGTGAAGCTGATCGTCGACCTGATCTACGAAGGCGGCATCGCCAATATGAATTACTCGGTCTCCAATAACGCGGAATACGGCGAGTATGTGACGGGCCATAAGGTGGTGAACGCCAGTTCGCGCGAGGCGATGCGCGAGGCGTTGAAGCGCATCCAGAATGGCGACTATGCGCGGGATTTCATCCTGGAAGGGCGCACGGGCTACCCGTCCATGACGGCGCGCCGCCGCCTGATTGCCGAGCATCCGGTGGAGAAAGTCGGCGCGCAGTTGCGCGACATGATGCCGTGGATCAAGAAGAACAAGCTGGTAGACCAAAGCAAGAACTAGAGCATTAGCCTGCCATGTTTGCCGACCGGACAGCCCCACGGGCAGTCCGGTGGTTTGGGTGCCATGCTTACCCAACTTGCACTTGGGACTGAACGTCTAGAGCGGTTTCTGTTCAAACGCGGACACTGCCGACCGGGAATGTTTTTTCGTCATTGCGAGGCACGTAGCTTCATGTGCCCGTGATTCCCGCAACACCGCCTGTCAGTGCGGGTAATCGCCGCCGTATGGATTGCCGCGAGCCTTCGGCCCTCGCAATGACGAAGGTTTTGGGCATCGCACTGCCCCCAATACCCGTCATTGCGAGGCGCGAAGCGCCGTGGCAATCCATCCGGCGCATGGATTGCCACACTTTGATCGCAATGACGGACAACTTAACCAGCGTTTCCTTGAACCCATCCAGCCCGATGTGACATGGCGTTTTCCGGCCTCGGCCCCAATGTGGCGCTGAGCCAGCCCCCGATCATCCAGCCACAAAGAAGCCGCAGCTTTTGAGCATCCCAAGGCACGCATGCAGCCTGTCCGGACAGCTTCCGGGCTTGTTCGAGCAAGCTCGGAACTTCGACCATGCAGCGGCGAGCCTCGCCAAGCGAGCAATAAACGCCGCCGACCCCGCCCGGAACATCGGACTTTGGATGCTTTTTGCCTGCCCGGACAAGCAAAAAGCGTCCTCGGCGGTCTTCGGCACATATCCAGGCAAGCTCCGGGCATCGACTTGTCGATGTTCCGGGCGTATCCGGAGACCTTCCGAGCCTGTCCGGACAAGCTCTCAAGGCGGAGCAGGCAGAAAAAAGCCGCCCCGCCGATTGAATTCACGCCGTCGTCGTCGTCCGGCGCGCCTTGCCGCCAGGGAAACGCTCCTTCAGTTCAGCGTAAAGCGTTTTCGCGCCTTCCACATTGGCCTTCGTCGCCGCCAAAAGGCCGTTGCAGAACACCAGCGCACCCTGGAACGCCTCGCTACCGGCAAGCATGGCCGTATCGTCCAGCATCTGCGTGAGCCGCTTGAGTAGGTTGAGCACCCCCGTAATACCGCGCGCATCGGCCAGGTCAATGTCGAAACGGGCATATCCACATAGCTCGGCGTCAGGTCGGGGTTCTTGTGTGCGAGTTCATTGGCTTTTTCGACAAAAGCGAGGCTCTTGTCGCCCATTTTCAGAATGTCGTGTCGCTCCTGCGTGGAAAGCGTGACGGCGTAGGGCTGGATCTGCTGGATGATCGCATTGATCTGCCCGGTGATCTGCTCCAGCACTTCCGAGGGGATGACGATTTGGTGACGATTGTCCATGGAATACTCCTTGTATGAAAGTTGTTGATACAAAGCGAGGCGTGGAAATGGTACTGGAATTCGTCCTGTCCGTGCAAAAATGCCATTCATCGCGTGTCGTGTTTATGCGTCAGCCCTGAACAGTGCCAGACACAGCGAATCTGGCCTTGTCAATCCCGGTATTGCCGTGGACATAACACATATGCGATACTCGCAAAATACACGTATTCTTTTAACATCATTATTTTCCGCCTGTCAGTGTATATCTATTTTTGCTCATAAAGCAATTGATAGGAGCGCTGACATCTCTTCCTCCTCTCTTTTTACTTTGTAATCATGCGCCTTGTTTTATTGATCTGCTCTAATGATTGAGTACGAATCTAAACATCTGATCCATATTCAAGATTTCGATACACAATTCAAATTGAAGTTTCGTCTGTTTTGTACTTGCTGTTTCCATTTTTCGGCCTTTTTTTGAGCCTCGGCAATTTGTTCCTGGGAAAGATAAGATTGTAATTCTTTGCGTAAACGCTTTGCTATATCATAATACTGCGTTTGGGCATTGTTTTCCGTTTCCAGTGCCAAAAGCACCCACATATAGGCATTGACAAGACTTTTTGAGACGCCAACTCCATTCGCATACATGAAAGCAATATCGACTCGTCCCGCCGTGTTCCCCTGTTCTGCCGCGCGGCAATACCATTTCAGAGCTTCATCAAGGTTTGCTGTAACCCCATAACCATCCTGATAATATTTTCCAAGTTCCCTTTGAGCAGCAGGAAATCCTTGATCCGCAGACTTTCTCATCCATTTTGCAGCCGCTGAATGGTCTTTATTGACGGCTTGCCCATGGAAATACATTAACCCAATTTCATATTCTGCTATCGGTTCTTTCTGTTCCGCCGCCAGCCTGTACCATTTCAATCCTTCTGCGTCATTCTGCGTAACTCCACGCCCAGTGCGATATGCAAACGCAAGGTTTATTTGGGAGGAAACATACCCCTGATCCGCCGCCTTTCTATACCACTTTACGGCTTCTGTGGAGTCTTTTCGCGTTCCCCAACCGTTTTCATACATCCATCCAAGGTTATGTTGGGCCATTGCATATCCTTGAATCGCTGCTTTTTTGAATAAATCCAAGGCTTTCGTATGATTTTTCGCAACCCCCCGTCCATTCAAATACATTACACCTAAATTGTACTGTGCCGCAGCAAGACCTTGTTGTACCGCCTTTTTATACCATTCCACAGATGCCGAATCGTCCTGCACGACACCATTCCCAAGCTCATACATCCAGCCGATATTATATTGTGCGATGGCATTTCCTTGCACTGCGGCTTTCTGGTACCATTCAAATGCCTTGGCATAGTTTTGTGTGACCTTATACCCTTTGGAATACATTAGTCCAAGGTTAATTTGTGCCTTGTCTAATCCTTGATTCGCTGCCTTCTCGAACAGATCAAAAGCTTTCGTATAATCCTGCGCGATACCTTGCCCATTCAGATATATTACCCCTAAATTGTGTTGTGCTTTTGCAAAACCTTGCTGTGCTGCCTTTTTATACCATTCTATGGACGTCGAATAGTCCTGTACGACGCCATTTCCATGCTCATACATCCAGCCAATATTGAATTGTGCAGTTGCATTTCCTTGTGCCGCCGCTTTCTGGAACCATTCTAATGCTTTTGCATAGTTTTGTAAGACTTCGCGTCCTTCAGCATACATTACACCAAGCTCAAGTTGTGCTTCTGTTTCTCCTCGCTCCGCTGCACTTTGAATATCCTCGAAAGAGTAGGCACTCACCATTTGTGCAAAAAGAATCATGCATAGCGCCAAATAGCACCTTATTTTTTGCATTGCGTTTTCTCCGATCATGGGGTGCAAAGAGAATATGTCTGAGATATTGTAGGGCCGACAGAACCGCCAAGGCCAACCCCAAATGATCCTGTAGTAGTAATCACAGTGTGTTTTTTAGGGTTGCGTACTACTGAGAACCCCCCGTCTCCAATCACGCCTCCCGAGGCTGAGAAACCCTCTGTATAACTAGGTCCTGGTGCTGGCGGTGCATTTGAAACTGAACCAAATCCATGGGCATCTATTGCCGCGCCGGGGCCGAGAACTTGGCTTGCTTGTACAAATGTGCAGGCCTTGGGCATCCAACGATCTCCAGTCATTCCCACTGAAACGCCCGCCTCCAATGTTCCCCCCATGATTACACTATGCGCCGTAACTCCAACACCAGCACTTAGAGTCCCCTTCATTTCAGAAGCCAACTGCTTGAAAGCGCCACGTACCGCTTGGCCGGTTGTTTGGCCTGAAGGCTTTTGGCCTGTTGCTGCCTCATGTACTATATTTCTCATTTCATGGGTATTAGGGACAAGAGATTGCAATGATGCACATAACCCCAACGGATCAACCCACTCCACCGGATTCGTAGGATAAACATACCCATTCATCCCCCCCGCCAGTCCAATCGGGTCTTGCGTGATATATCGCCCATATTGGGGATCGTAATACCGATACCGGTTGTAGTAAAACCCCGACTCCTCATCGAAGTACTGCCCCTGAAACCGGAGCGGCTGGCTGCCCCATTCTTCCCTTGTCACCGCGCCCCAGTCGTCCGGTGCCGCCAGGCATTGGATCTTTCCGTTCTGGTCGATCAGCTTCAGGGGCATGCCCGCATGGCCGGTCACGAATACGTTTACGGACAGTTCGTTCTCCTTGATTGTCTGTTTGACGAGCAACATGCCCCATTGGGCTAGCTTGCAACGCGGGCATGGTTTCTTATTAATGTTCATAATATATAAAAGCCAATCCTCCAATAATCATAAAAGATAATAAAAAGAGATTTATAAAATAGAGTATACAACCTGCTACTGCTATTTGACTTTCCCATTTCCTCCCTGCTTTTTTTAGAGTAAAAGTACCAATTAAGCAAATTAGAAGGCCAAATATGCTGTAGCCAATACCAAAGAATACTGCGGATGCGCTTAGGGGTATTCCCGGATCGTCGGCAAATCCATAAAACTTCCAAGCGTTGTAAAGGACGGCACAAAATCTCTCTCCAATCCCAATCAATCCCAGTATTGCCGTGAGAAAGAGTACAAATATGGCAACAGCACAATATATACTATTGATATATTCTTTTAACATTACTTTTCCCCGTCTATTACCGTAATAGTGCCATATTTTTTGATGTTTTCCTTCGGAGCCTTATCTTCCCAAAACTTCCACCGACTAGACTTGGAGTCAACTGATGTAGTTGTCGCGTTCCGCCTGATTATAAACTGGAGTGATGAACAAATCAGGATGTTGATCGTACCATGACGCGAGGGCATTGATGGGAGATTGATGTCCGATGGCCTGTTGCGGAATGAAGTG